>DASZFX010000129.1:0-2138 GCA_035939375.1 Roseiarcus sp. | reverse complement strand
GAGCGAGCGTATTCCTCGCGCGAGCGCTCGGCGTCGGTGTCGTCGAAGCGGAGAATGAAGCTTCCGCCCTCGCGCATGACGAAGAGCCAGTTCAGCAAGGCGGTGCGGGCGTTGCCGATATGGATGCGCCCGGTCGGCGAGGGGGCGAAACGGACGGTCGGGCGTAGGGACATGGGGCCTTCATAGAAGCGTCGCGCAACGCCTGCAACGTGCCGCGAAGCGATTCGGCCATTGGAGCGGCGGCTGTTCCGGCGGGCCGCCCTCCGACGCGTCCGAGGCTCCGCGCGAAAGGAAAGCGATGACGATTTCGCAATGCGCCGCCGCCTTTGGCGCGGCGGCGGTCTCCGTCCAGGCGCTGAGCGCGATGGTCGCCGCCTTTCGCTGCCGCAGGCGTCGGAACGCGCTTGCCGCCCCGAAGGATGCGCCGCCGGTCAGCATCGTTCGGCCGCTTTGCGGGCTCGATCCTTTCCTTTCAGAGACGCTGGCCTCGACTTTCGCTCTCGACTACCCGTCCTACGAAATCGTCTTCTGCCTCGCGCATCCGGACGATCTCTCAGCGCCGGTGGCGCGCCGCCTGATCGCGGCCCATCCCGATATTCCGTCGCGACTGTTGATCGGCGACGACCGGCCGAGCGCCAACCCCAAGCTAAACAATTGCGTCAAGGGCTGGAAGGCGGCGGCGCATCAGTGGATCATCCTCGCCGACGCCAATGTGATGATGCCCAAGGACTATATCCAGCGCCTGTTGGCGCGCTGGCGGCCGGGCGCCGGCATTGTCTGCGCGCCGCCGGTCGGGGCGGCGCCCGGCTCCCTCGCGGCCGAAGTTGAATGCGCCTTTCTCAATACGTACCAGGCGCGCTGGCAATATGTCGGCGAGACGTTCGGCTTCGGCTTCGCGCAAGGTAAAACGATGCTGTGGCGACGCGACATATTGGAGGCGGGCGGCGGCATCGAGGCTCTCGGGGCCGAGATCGCCGAAGACGCCGCCGCGACCAAGCTCATCCATCGCGCCGGCCTTGTCGCTCTCCTCGTCGATCGTACTTTCGAGCAGCCGCTCGGCGTGAGGCGATGGCGCGAAGTCTGGATGCGTCAGGTGCGCTGGGCGCGCTTGAGGCGAGCGACCTTTCCGCTGGCTTTCGCGCCGGAATTGCTGACGACGAGCCTCTGGACTTTGGCCGCCGCGTGGATCGGGGCCGCCGCGCTCGACTGGTCGCCGTGGCTCGCTACGCTTGGGGCGGCGCTGATCTGGTACGGCTCCGAGGGGATGCTCGCCTTCGTCGCGGGTTGGACCCTTGGCGTATCTTCGCCGCTCGCTTGGATCATCCGCGACCTCGCCCTGCCCGTGCTCTTCGTCCAGGCCTGGACCAGCAACGCGTTCACCTGGCGCGGCAATGAAATGAGCGTCGGCGAGGACGAGGCGCCGGCCGGAGCGGCGCGGTAAGGCGGGCGGTGTTGCGTACAAGTTATCGCGTACCGCGTCGTCATTGCGAGCGAAGCGAAGCAATCGATAGGCCGCCTGCGTTCGATGGATTGCTTCGTCGCTTCGCTCCTGACGTCCAGAAAATGTTCCAAGCGGCATATGACGTGCGGCCACATCGGGACGGCGCCGTCAACCGGCTTCGCCGGTCCTACGCTTCGCTTCGGTCCTTCGGATGACTGCGCCGACCCGATGCGGCTTTGGGTTGGCATGGCTTTGCTGGGCAATATGGCCATATGCCCACAGAGCGGCGGGGCCGTGCGTGGCGCTCAAGGCTCGCGAAGCGACCCGCATAGCGGGCTTGGCTTTTAATGCGAGCACGAACCGGGCGCGCTTCGCTGGAAGCGTCGACAATTCCGCCTCTATCGCGGCGCGGCGGCGCGGCGCAGGCGGTCGTTGATCGCCGCGCCGAGGCCGTTGGAGGGGATGGGCGCGACCGCGATGGTCTTAGCCCCGCTCTGATCAAGGGTGCGAAGGAAAGCGAAAAGGTTCGCTGCCGCCTCGGTGAGGTCGCCGCTCGGCGAGAGGTCGAGCCGCAGCGCCGCGCCGCTCGCGCACAGCGCGCCCGCGAAGTCCAGCGCCGCCTCGTCGGACGAAGCTTCAAGCGCTTCAAGCCGCAGCGCGGCGCGCGGCGCGTAATGGGAGGCGAGCATGCCGGGGC
>DASZFX010000128.1:0-5162 GCA_035939375.1 Roseiarcus sp. | reverse complement strand
CTTTTGTGGGCTCATTCTCTACTTCTCCCTACGGCGGCTATTCGACAATCGCGTCATCGTCGCGATCACGCCCGAAGGATTGATGGACTTACGTGTGGTGAAAAGTCCGATCCCATGGCGGGCGATCCGCACGGTCAGCCTTTGGGGATTTACACGCGCCAAATTCATCGTCGTGACGCTCGACCCGGAGGTCGAAAAGGGTCTCGTTCTATCGCCCGCGGACGCGCCGAGCAAACCGCGCGTTGGGCGCCAATGGGATTTGCATCGCCACGTATCACCTTGCGATCAGTCGCGATCGGCTCCTCTCCGAAATCCGCGCCCGTGTCGCCGCCGCGCAAGCGGAGGGCCGCGGACCCCTTCGCAGCGAGGGCTAGGCGGCGGACCACGGATCGCGGCTTGCGTCGCGATGCCGCTGTCATAGACTTCCGCCAGGCGCGGCCATTCAACAGCGCCACAGGGAGAACTGCTCATGCTTACTCGCCGCCGTTTGCTGCAGGGCGCCGCCATCATCGCCGTCGCAGGCGCCTCCCGCGCCGGCTTTGCCGACGCCGAAACCCTGCCGATCGTTTTCGTGCATGGCGACAGCGACGAAGCGGCGATCTGGCAGACGGCGATCTGGCGCTTCGAGAGCAATCTCTATCCGCGCGACCGTCTGTTTGCGATCAATTTCACCGATCCGCAGGCGCGCGACGACGACACGGTCGCTCAGTCGAACCGCTCCTCGACGCAGGACCAGTTGCGCGAACTCACCGAGTTCATCGACGGCGTGAAGAAACAAACCGGCGCGGCGAAAGTCGCCATCGTCGCGCTGTCGCGCGGCGGCTATTCGACGCGCGGCTATGTCGCGGCCAATCCCTCGAGCGTCGCTTGCGCGGTTCTTGGCGGCACGCCCAATCACGGCGTCTTCGCCGTCGATGCGGCGCTCGGCAGCGAATATAACGGGCATGGCGCGTTCCTGAAAAAACTCAACGGCAGCGACAGCGAAGTGACGGCCGGCGTGCCGTTCCTCACCTTGCGCAGCGACGGTTACGATCTCTATGCGCAACCAGACGCGCGCTTTATCGGCAATCCAGGTTCGCCGACCAACGTGACCGCCGAAGGCCCGGCGCTGAAGGGCGCGACCAATCTCGTGCTCGGCGAGGTCGATCATCGCGAAACCGCCTGCGGCCCGCGCGCCTTCGCGGAAATCTACAAATTCGTCGTCGGCCGCGCGCCGGCGCGGATCGCGATCACGCCCGAGGCCGACATCGTCCTCAACGGGATCGTCACCGGGATGGCCGACGGCACGCCGACCAATCGCCCGGTCGAAGGCGCAATGGTCGAAATCTATCGCGTCTCGGCTGAAACCGGCGAAAGGCAAGGCGGCCCGGCGCACGCCAAGAAGACCGGCGCCGACGGCGTCTGGGGGCCGGCGAAATTCGACGCAGTCTCGCCTTTGGAATTCGTCGTCACCGCGCCCGGCGCGCCGATCACCCATATCTATCGTTCGCCCTTCCCGCGCTCCTTCGCCATGCTCAATCTGCGCCCCTCGGCGGCGCCGGCGAAAGAGGATGCCGACGCGGCGGCGATTGTGATGATGAACCGGCCGCGCGGCTATTTCGGCCTGCCGCGCGACGTCGTGCTGCTCGACGGCAAGGAGCCGGCCGACATTCCGCAGGGCGTGCCCGGGACATGGCACGCGAAGCTGAAACTGGCCGACGCCAGCGAGCGCCCTATCATCGCCGAATTCAACGAAGAGCGCATCGTCGCGCGGCCCTGGCCGCTGAAGGACAATCATATGACGATCGCGGAACTGACGTACTGAGCGATGTCGAGAAGGTAGATGCAACCGCGACGCGCCGGCCGGACGGCAGGCGCGTCGCGGCTGTTCTCCGTCCGGCGGGAAAAAGCGCCTGACAATAGATCGTTAGCCTCATTTCCGTCGCGAAAGGCGACCAGGCGCTTTTGTGCCTCCGCGGTTATGGCCCCGCGCGACCAGAGGTCAACGTACTACGAATCGCGCAATTCGTACCACGATTGTCGTTCTATAACAAACAATTAGCCTTGTTTCGTTCCCGCGCCGCCTGCGGACTTCGGACATGCTATTTCTTTGCGGCCCGTCACGAGCGGTTTCGCTCGGCGGCGTTTGGCCAGGAGGGGACAGATGCGCGGATCATCCGTTGCTTATTCATCGACTGCGGCGGACGACGTGAAGCTCGCGCCAAGCCCGATCAACGAAGACTGGATTGTCGAGGGGGCGCCCGCGGCGCGAAGCGCGATTCTCTCGCGCAGCCGCGATGAGACCGCCTGCACCATCATG
Organism: Roseiarcus sp.; assembly: GCA_035939375.1. GTDB lineage: Bacteria > Pseudomonadota > Alphaproteobacteria > Rhizobiales > Beijerinckiaceae > Roseiarcus. Next base: position 2,863 of record DASZFX010000128.1, on the reverse strand, counting down.
TGGGAATGCACCGCGGGGAAATTCCGCTGGTTCTATGACTTCGACGAGACCATCCATATTTTGGAAGGTTCGGTCTGGATCGACGATGGCCATGGGCGCCGTCGGGTCGGACCGGGCGACGTCGTGTTCTTCCCGGTCGGCTCAAGCGCCCTCTGGGAGGTCGAGACCTATGTCCGCAAGCTCGCCTTTTGCCGCAAGACGCTGCCGGCGCCGATCGGCGCGGCCGTCAAGATGTTGCGCTCGGTCAGGGCGGCGATGCGCGGCGCCCAGCCGGAAGGCGCCTCGCTGATGAAGTCGGCGTGAGCGCAGGCGCAGCCGCGAAGAGCTTCGGCGTTTTTCCCGCGGCCCGAGACCATCGATTGAGAGGCAAGCCTGCGCGAACAAGCTGCGCGGTTCGCTCTGAGCGATGAAACGCGCCCTCGTCGTCCCAAACAGGGCATGACTGGCGTCGTCCTCGGGGCGCCGCAGCGCGGCGCTTGTCTTTTCGCCGGCAAGGTGGCCTAAGTGACACTGTCATTGGCGTCACGTGGGTCATGTTGCATGCCTCTGAACGTGCTCTTTGTCGGCGGCGCCGGCAATATTTCGCTGCCCTGCGTCACGGAGGCGGTCGCAGCCGGCCATAACGTCAGCGTCTTCAAGCGCGGTTTGACCGCCGCCGAACTGCCGCCGGGCGTCAAAGTGATTGCCGGCGACATGACGGACGCCGCCGCCTATCGCGAACTCGGCAAGCGCAGCTTCGACGTCGTCTGCCAGTTCATCGTCTTCACGCCGGCGCAAATGGCCGAGGACATCGCCGCCTTTTCCGGCGCGGTCGGGCAATATGTCTTTATCTCGCCCGCTTCCGTCTATGAGAAGCCGCCGCGCCATTACGTCATCACCGAAAAGACGCCGACGGTGAATCCTTACTGGAGCTACAGCCAGAACAAGATCGCCTGCGAGGCGATGCTGAAAGCGTCGCGGGGGCTCTCCTGGACCATCGTCCGGCCGAGCCATACGGTTCGAACGATCCTGCCGACAATGTTTAACGAGGGCGATTCCGTCGCCTATCGGATGCTCGCGGGCAAGCCGGTGATCGTCGCCGGCGACGGCGCAACGCCTTGGACGCTGACCCGCTGCGCCGATTTCGCTCGGCCATTCGTCCAACTCTTCGGCAAGGACAAGGCCATCGGCGAGGACTTTCATATCACGTCGGACTACGCCTATACGTGGAACGATATTTACAAGACGATCGCCGCCGGTCTTGAAGCCGAGGCCGACATCGTCCACGTACCGACCGAGACGCTCGTTCGCTACAATCCCGATTGGGAGGGCCCGTTGATGGGCGACAAGACCTGGACGGCCCTGTTCGACAACACAAAGGTCAAGCGAGTCGCCGGCGACTTTTCTTGTGCGAGAGACCTCGGCGAAGTGCTCAGGGAATCCATCGTGCACATCAAGGCGCGCGTCAAGGCGAGCGGCCCGAAGGGCAACGAACGCGATGCGCTCATCGACCGCATCGCCAAAGAGCAGCGGGCGCTAGGCGGATAGAGCGCGGCGATTTCAAAGCGGTTGTCACGCCCGGATTTGCCGGCGACCCAATACCTTGCTCGAGCGAAATGGTTCCCCGCGGCTACACCGTCTTGGAAGCGGGGTCCGATGCTCTAGAGCATCGGCCCCCCAAATGAACGCACGCTTGGCGTGCGGCGGGAGGCGCCAGCCGCCATTATTTGGAACAGGGGCTCCTGTGCGCCGGCCGAAAGGTCTATGTTCCAAACAATGGCGGCCCGTGGCGTTGGCGTTCGTTTCCAGAGAGCCTCTGCAATTCAAATTGCAAATCGGATGCGCTAGACCGCGTTGCTTTGCGTAAGGAGGGATCAGCCCTACTCCGCCGCTTCCTTCCGCGCCTTGCGCTCCGGCCGGCGCGCCAGCGTCTGCGCGAGATAGGCGCCGGTATAGCTGCGTTTGTTGCGCATGATCTCTTCGGGCGTACCCATGGCGACGATTTCGCCGCCGCCGTCGCCGCCTTCAGGCCCCATGTCGATGATCCAGTCGGCGGTCTTCACCACTTCGAGATTGTGCTCGATGACCACCATCGTATTGCCCTGGTCGACCAGCTCGTGCAGCACGTCGAGAAGCTTCGCGACGTCGTGGAAATGCAGGCCGGTGGTCGGCTCGTCGAGAATATAGAGCGTGCGGCCGGTCGAGCGGCGCGACAATTCCTTGGCGAGCTTGACGCGCTGCGCTTCGCCGCCCGACAGCGTCGTCGCCTGCTGGCCGACCTTGATATAGCCGAGGCCGACGCGGGCGAGCGTATCCATCTTTTCTCGGATCGACGGCACCGCCTTGAACAGGATCGCCGCCTCCTCGACCGTCATGTCCAGCACATCGGCGATCGACTTGTCCTTGAACTTCACTTCCAGCGTCTCGCGGTCGTAGCGTTTGCCCTTGCACACATCGCAAGTCACATAGACGTCGGGCAGGAAATGCATCTCGATCTTGATGACGCCGTCGCCCTCGCAGGCTTCGCAGCGCCCGCCCTTGACGTTGAACGAGAAGCGACCGGCCTGGTAGCCGCGCGCCTTGGCTTCGGGCAGGCCGGCGAACCATTCGCGGATCGGCGTGAAAGCGCCGGTGTAGGTCGCCGGATTGGAGCGCGGCGTGCGGCCGATGGGCGATTGGTCGATGTCGATCACCTTGTCGAGATTTTCAAGACCCTCGATCCGTTCATGCGGCGCCGGGGCTTCCGCGGCGCCGTTGAGGCTGCGCGCGACCGCCCGGTACAATGTGTCGATGGCGAGGGTCGATTTGCCGCCGCCCGAGACGCCGGTGACGCAAGTGAACAGACCGAGCGGGATTCGCGCATTGACCTCTTTGAGATTGTTGC
>DASZFX010000127.1:0-3224 GCA_035939375.1 Roseiarcus sp. | reverse complement strand
TCATGGATCATCGCCGACAGCTTGATCGCCGCGGGCGCCGCCGGGGTCCTGACTCCATCTTTCGCAACCGGGGCGAGAGCGGACATGGCGAATCTCGTTCTGTGGCGGTGGGGCGCCAGTCCTCCCCATAAAGTCGAGATCCATGATTCGAGCGGTCGATTGCCCAAGAATCAATCGTCCTGGTGATTGGCGATCATGGCGCAGGCCCGCTTTATTCCCCGGATGATTTTTGCGAAATCACACATGCGTCAGCGCATTGGGTCGATCGGCGGGGTGGCGCCGCTCCCGACTTGACGCCTCCCGTTCCGCTTCCTACCTATCTGCCATCGCGGGCTTGACCCGCGTATTTCTTTCGAGGTCGCCATGTCTGATACCGCCAAGGTCACCGACGCCAGTTGGGAATCCGACGTTCTGAAATCGAGCGAGCCCGTCGTGGTCGATTTCTGGGCCGAATGGTGTGGGCCGTGCCGGATGATCGGGCCGTCGCTGGAGGAAATCGCGACCGAGATGAAGGGCAAGGTCAAGATCGCCAAGTTCAACATCGACGAGAACCCGGCCGTCACCGGCAAGCTCGGAATTCGCTCGATACCGACCTTGATGATGTTCAAGGACGGCAAATTGTCCGCGCAGAAGACGGGCGCCGCCCCGAAGAGCGAATTGCTCCGCTGGATCAACGCCTCGGTCTGAGCGGCCTATAATTTCATACCGGAATGCGCACGTTGGCGCGCAAGCCTCCCATCGGGCTTGCGCTCAGCGTGATATCGCCGCCATGCGCCCGAGCGATGTCGCGGGCAATTGCGAGGCCGAGGCCGGCGCCGCTTTCGTCCTGGTTGCGCGCCTCATCGAGCCGATAAAAGGGGCGGAACACATCCTCGCGATGCTCCGGCGCAATGCCCGGCCCGTCGTCGTCGACGCTGATCGATATAAAGCGCTGCTCGCGGGCCGCCTGCAAGACGATACGAGCCCCGTGTCGCAGCGCATTGGCGACGAGATTGGCGAGGCAGCGCTTGAAGGCGTTAGGCCTGAGCTTCACCGTGAGGGCGCCGTTCGCCTCGACGCTGACCGTCGCGCCTTGGCGCTCGGCGTCGGATCTCAGTTCCTCGAGCATCGCCTTGACGTCGGTCGGCGCCGCCGCCTCGCCGCCGTCGCCGCGCGCAAAAGCGAGATAGGCCTCGAGCATGCGCTGCATTTCCTCGACGTCCCTTTGCAGCGGCTCGATTTCCGCTTCGCCCTCCATCACCGCCAACGACAGTTTGAAACGCGTCAGAATGGTGCGCAAATCGTGACTGACGCCATTGAGCATGGCGGTGCGTTGTTCGAGCGCCCGCTCGACGCGCTTCTTCATTTCGATAAAGGCGTAGCCGGCCTGACGTACCTCGCGGGCGCCATGCGGGCGGAAATCGAAATCGCGGCCCATGCCGAAATCCTCGGCGGCGTCGGCTAGCCTCAGAATCGGGCGTATCTGGTTGCGCAGGAAGAGGATCGCGACGGTCAGGAGCACGATCGAGGCGCCGAGCATCCACAGGATGAAAATATGTACGTTCGGCTCGTAGGCGAGGTTGCGATGCGTAATCATGCGCAGCACGCCGTCGCCAAGATCGATTCGGATTTCAATCAGGCCTGAACGACCCACCGTGTCGACCCAAAAGGGGCGGCGCACCTGCTTGCCGATCTCATCGGGCAGCGCGCGGGTCACCGGATCAAGCTCGCTGAAGAATGTCTTGGGCAGAGGCGGGGGCAGGGGGCCGGCCGGCATCAATTCGACGTCGATGTGAAAGCGCTCGGCCGCGATCGCTTTCAGTCGATCGTCGCCTTGACCCGGCGGGAATGCGCGATAAAGGTCGATCGCCGCGCCGATGTCGCGCGCCACCGCCGCCGACAGGCGGTGAGTCACCAATTCCCAATGGCGCTCCATGAAAATATAGGCGACCGCCGTCTGCAGCAGCACCATCGGCGCGATCACAATGAGGAGCGAACGCGCATAAAGCCCTTTGGGCAGGAGATTGGCGATCGCTCGCGCAAATTCGCGCCATAACAAACGCGGGCGCGAGAAATGAGCCTTGATCGCCGGCGCGGTCATCACGCTCATCCGTCCGTTACAAGCCGATAGCCGGCCCCACGCGCCGTTTGCAGATAGACGGGATTGGCCGGATCGTGCTCGATCTTGCGACGCAGCCGATTGATCTGCACGTCGATCGTTCGCTCGCTTGCCGCCGCGCCCGAACCCGAAAGGGCTTCGCGCGATACGCTCTCGCCCGACTTCTCGCTGAGCAGTCGCAAGATATCGCGTTCGCGCTCGGTCAGGCGCACCACTTCGTCATTGGCGCGCAATTCCCCGCGTTCGAGCGAGAAACTAAACGGCCCGAAGCGCACCAACGCGACATTGGGCTTGGCCGGAGCCGGTTTGGCGCGCCGCAATATCGAACCGATGCGGAGCAACAATTCGCGCGGCTCGAAAGGCTTGGCGAGATAATCATCGACGCCGATTTCGAGGCCGCGCACGCGATCGTCAGAATCGCCGCGCGCGGTGAGCATCAGGATCGGAACTTGCGACGTTTTCCGCAGATGGGCGGCGAAATCGAAGCCGTTCTGGCCCGGCATCATGACGTCGAGAACGATGAGTTCGAAGGCGAGGTGCGCGAGGAAGACGCGCGCCTCCTCCGCGCTGGCGGCGCTGGTCGCGCGATAACCGTGGCCGCGGAGGTACGTCGAGAGAAGATCGCGGATGCGACGGTCGTCGTCGACGATGAGGACATGAGCGGCCTCGTCGTCAAGCGTTCGGCGCGGCGCGCTCACGATTGCGCCTCCGCGGCCTTCATGCCGATCAGTTCCATCACATGGCCTCGCTCATGAGGGTCGACCATGGCGAGGAGAAAGGCCATCGCGCGCTCGCGTCCGTCCGGCCCAAGGCCCTCCATCGCCCGCGAAAAGCGCTGCGTTTGCAAAAGCGCCAGATCGCGGGCGAGGCGCGAGCCTTTCGGCGTGGTGAAGAGTTGACGATGGCGGCGATCCATGGCGCCCGCCCGCGCCTCGATGAAGGATTCGGCGATCAACTCCTTCAGCACCCGGTTGAGGCTCTGCTTGGTGATTTTCAAAATGTCGAGGAGTTCGGCGATCGTGAGGCCGGGCTGGCGGCTGACGAAATGCAAAACGCGATGATGGGCGCGGCCGAAGCCGAAGGTCTCGAGCAGACGGTCGGCGTCGCCGACAAAGTCGCGATAGGC
>DASZFX010000126.1:0-2262 GCA_035939375.1 Roseiarcus sp. | reverse complement strand
ATCTTCTTGGGATGAAGCGGGGCGAAACGCGTCAGAATCGCATCTTGCGGATTCATGAAGGCTCGGCTCCCGGATATCTTGCTCAAGCCGCAGCCGCCAGCGGGGCGGGCTGAAGCAGCTTGCACAGGCGCGCCAGAGTCGGGCGCAATTCGGGGCGTGGCACGACCATGTCGACCATGCCGTGTTTCTTTAGATATTCGGCGCGTTGGAACCCTTCCGGCAGGCGCTCGCGGATCGTCTGCTCGATAACGCGCGCGCCGGCGAAGCCGATCACCGCGCCGGGCTCGGCGATATGGATGTCGCCCAGCATCGCGTAAGAGGCGGTGACGCCGCCGGTGGTCGGATTGGTCAGCACGACGATATAGGGAAGCTTGGCGGCGCGAAGGCGCTGCACCGCCACCGTCGTTCGCGGCATCTGCATCAGCGAGAACATGCCTTCCTGCATGCGCGCGCCGCCGGAAGCGGTGAAGATAATGAAAGGCGTGCGCCGCTCGACCGCCGCGGTCATGCCGGCGATGATCGCCTCGCCCGCCGCCATGCCCAGCGTGCCGCCCTGGAAGGCGAAGTCCTGCACCGCGACGGTGACGTTTGTCCCTTCCAAGGCGCCGACAGCGAGCGTGATCGCGTCCGCCGCGCCGGTCTTGGCCCGGTATTCCTTGAGGCGGTCGATGTAGCGTTTCACATCGCGGAATTTCAGGGGATCGGCAGGGACCTCAGGCGTCGGCAATTCCTCGTAGCGACCATCGTCGAAGAAGCTCGCGAGCCGCGCCTTGGCGGCGATCGCCATGTGATAGCCCGAGCCTGGCACGACGAAGAGATTGGCCTCGAGGTCCTTATGGAAGACGAGTTGGCCGCTCTCCGGGCATTTGACCCAGAGATTCTCCGGCGTTTCGCGCCTGAGGAACGACCGGATTTTCGGCGGGACGACATCCGACATCCAGTTCATGACGACAACTCCTTTTAGGCCGCCCTGGCCGCCGCGCGAACGCCTCGCGCCAATTCGCCGACCAGCGCGGCGACGGCGTCAACCGTCTTGGCGCTCCCCTTGCCGTCCACGAGCGACGCCCTGACGGCATCGACCAACGCTGAACCGACCACTACGGCGTCGGCCTTGGCCGCCATGGCCGCGGCGCTGGCGGCGTTTTTCACGCCAAACCCGACCGCTATTGGCAAATGGCTATGGCTCTTCAGCCGCGCAACGGCCGCCCCGACCTTGTCTGCGTCGGGCGCAGCCGATCCGGTAATCCCCGTGATCGATACGTAATAAACGAAACCGGACGTATTGGCGAGGACGGCCGGCAGACGCTTGTCGTCGGTCGTCGGCGTCGCCAGTCGAATGAAATTGAGGCCCGCCTTGACCGCCGGCAGGCACAATTCCTCGTCCTCCTCCGGCGGCAGGTCGACGACGATCAGCCCATCGACGCCGGCCGTCCTGGCGTCGCGCAAAAAGCCTTCAACCCCATAGACATAGATCGGATTGTAGTAGCCCATGAGGACAATCGGCGTGTCCGGGTCGCCCTCGCGGAATTCCGCGACCATACGAAGCGTCTTGCGCATGGTCTGGCCGCCGCGAAGGGCGCGCAGGCCCGAGGCCTGGACCGCCGGGCCGTCCGCCATCGGGTCCGTGAAGGGCATGCCGAGTTCGATCACATCCGCCCCGGCGCCCGGCAGCGCCTTAAGGATGGCGAGCGAAGTCTGCAGGTCCGGGTCGCCGGCGGTGATGAAAGTCACCAGCGCGGCCCGGCCCTGCCCCTTTAGCGCGGAGAATCGGGCGTCGATACGGGTCGTCATGGAGGCGGGGTAGCATGGGCGGCCCTCAGAGGGAACCGCAGCCATGCGAGGGCGCATCTGCTTGCGCGATGGCGGCTTGGGTCAGCTAAACCCAGCCAAGCTGTGGGGTGCGCCTAAGCATGTTTGGCGCAGTAGCGGAGGGTTTCCAATCCGCTTTCAGCTTCTCGGTAAACGTGGTGTCTTTTGCTGTTCTGTCGTCCTTTCCCGCGTTGTCAAATTCTTTGAAAACCCAATCCACGACCGCCTTCACTTGCGCCGCCGTCATTTTCGTCAAATCCATATGCGGAACCGCCAGCGCAGGAAGTGTTTGGCTGCCGTTCAACGCCCATCCGAGGACTGTGAGCGCGTGGAATTTCAGATTGTTGCGATAGATTCTGTCTACCTGACCTGCGATACTTCGAAAATATTTTTCAACTTCATCGAGCATTCGGACGATGACCCCGTACATTTCGAGGGGCTGTTGGGCCTTGT
>DASZFX010000125.1:0-5807 GCA_035939375.1 Roseiarcus sp. | reverse complement strand
GCGGCCGGCTCCGGCCTCGGCCCCGGCGCGATCGGTTATGTTCTCGGTATCGCCAAAGCCTATACGACAAGGGTCGGCGGCGGACCCTTTCCAACCGAACTCGACGACGATACCGGCCGCTTGATCGGCAGGCGCGGTAATGAATTCGGCACCAACACCGGCCGGCCGCGCCGCTGCGGCTGGTTCGACGCGGTTCTGGTGCGCCAATGCGTGAAGACTTCGGGCATTGACGGCGTGGCTCTTACCAAGCTCGACATTCTCGACGGATTCGACGAGATCAAAGTCGCCACAAGCTACCGCCTCGACGGCGAGATTGTCGATTATCTGCCGGCCGCCCAAGGCGCGCAGGCGCGGGTTCAACCGATCTATGAGACAATCGAAGGTTGGAAAGGGGCGACCGGCGGCGCGCGCTCCTGGGCCAATCTGCCCGCCCAGGCGATTAAATACGTCCGCCGTATCGAAGAGTTAATCGGCGCGCCGGTCGCGCTTTTGTCCACGAGTCCCGAACGAGAGGACACAATTCTTGTGCATGATCCGTTTCGGGATTAATTGCCTTAGATAGATGGGATGACCCTACCCGATCATGGCTGATTACTATCCGTTGCTAGCCAAGGCGCTCTCCGGGCTGCCGAGCACGACGACGCCGGCGGCGCGCAACGCGATCTATGATCGCGCGCGCAAGGCCCTGATCGGCCAATTGCGCTCGCTGAAGCCGCCGCTGGCGGAAGACGTCATTGCGCGGGAAGAAGCGGCGTTGGACGCGGCGGTCGCCCGACTCGAGGGCGAGCGAGCGGCGGCGGCGCCCCCCGAAGCGTCTGCGACGTCTGCGCCACCTGCTTCGCCCGCTCCGTCTGCGCCATCCGCCGCTCCTTCAGCGCCGCCCGCGCCCTCATCGTCTGCTCCCGCTTCGGCGCCGCCCCGACCGCCGGCTGCGACCGCGGCCCCCGGACCAACGCGCCCGCCGTCTCCCCCGCCAAGGACGCCCTCGCCGTCGCCGGCTCCGTCCTCAAGACCGCCTGCAGCGCCAAGTTCGCCCGCCGCCGCTGCGGCGCCGACCAATGGAGCGAGACCCGCAACGACGCCTGCCCGCGCCCCGGGTTCTTCCTCTGCGACGGCGTCGCCCGTCAGAGCGCCCTCGTCATCGGTCGGCGCCGCCGCCTCCCGCTACGCCCCCCCGGTTCGGCCGCAAACCGCGCCGCCTCCCCTGCCATCGCGGCCCGCCAATCCCCCTTCGGTCGGGCCGTCGCCGATCGCGGCAGCTTCCGCGCGGCCGAGCACCCCTCCGCCGCTCGAAGGCCCGGACTTCGGCCCGGGCGTGGACGGACTTGCGCCGCCCCTCGGCGTCGCGCCGGTCGACAGCTTCGCGCCGCCGGTCAGGCAGAGCGATCCAGGCCGTCCGGCCGCCCCCGGACAGGTCCGACCGCGCTCGCGCAGCCCTTTGCCTTGGGTCGCGCTTGTCCTGCTGGTGGCGGTTGTCGTGATCAGCGCAGGTCTCGCAGTGCTGTGGAAGGAGAAACCGCAGGATCTTGCGATCAAGGACACTGTCGAAGCCCCGGCAAAGAGCGCAGCCGGACAGAGCAAGATCGTCGAGCGCGTGGGCGGCGGCGAGCCGGCCAAGAGCCCGGCGGCGCCCGCGCCTGCCCCGACGCCGCCGGCCGGATTGGGCGCCGAGACCCCGATCCCAACGGTGACGGTTCCGACCGTGCCGGTCCGACCCAATGAGACGGCCCAGGCAGGCGCCCCGCCGCAAGCCGGCGGCCAAGCCCAGACCGGCGCTCAAACCGGCGCCCAAGCCCCGGCGGCGCAACCGCCGGCGGCGCCCGCGTCAGCGGTCTCGCGCGCCGCGCTGCTGACGGAGACGCCGGGCGATCCGCAAAAGCCGAAGGTCGTCGTCGGAACAGCGGTGTGGACGCTCCTTCCGCCGGGCGCCGGTCCGGCTCAGGCCGCGGGACCCGCCGTACAGGCCGAGATCGATATTCCCGAGGCTAAGCTGCACGCGACCGCGACGTTTCGCAAGAACATCGACCCGAGTTTGCCGGCGACGCATACGATCGATTTGCGCTTCGCCTTTGCCGACGGCGCCGAACTCAAGGGCTTCAAGGATATGGCCTTGCCGCAGATGCGGCGCGACGACACGCCGACCGGCGATCCGCTCCTCGGCGTTCGCGTGAAGATCAACGACGCTTATTTTCTCGTCGGCCTCACCCGCGCCGACGCCGACACAGCGAGAAATATTGACTTGTTGACTTCGCGCAACTGGCTCGATTTTCCGCTGCTGTTCAACGACGACCACGTCGCCAAACTGACCTTTGAAAAAGGGGCGACGGGCCAAAGCGTCATAGCGCAGGCGATCGAGGCCTGGAAATAGGACCGAAGGACCTCGCCTACAGCGCGTCGCTCGGCGCGTCCTTCGATTCGTAGCGCATGATCAGCGGCGCCTGGGCAAGGCCGAAAAGCACGGTCAACGGCAGAACCCCGAAAGTCTTGAAACCGACCCAGAAATCGGTGCTTTGCGTGCGCCAGATGATCTCGTTGAGCGCGGCCAAAACGAGAAAGAAGACCGCCCAGCGGTAAGTGAGCTTGCGCCAGCCTTCCTCGGTGATCTGGAACGCGCCGTCGAACAGCACCGGCAGCAACGGCTTGTTGAAGGCCATCCCGCCGAACAATGCGACGCCGAACATCAGATAGAGCGCGGTCGGCTTGATCTTGATCAAGGTCTCGTTGTGGAAGAACAAGGTCAGCGACCCGAATATGGTGACGATGACCGCGGTGACCAACGGCATGATCGGCAGGCGGCGCAGCGTCGCATAGGAAACGACGAGGCTCACGATGACCGTGGCCATCAAGGCGCCCGTCGCAACGTAAATGCCGAGCTTTGAATAGGCGATGAAGAACACCGCGAGGGGCCCGAGCTCCAGCGCGAATTTGAGCATTGGATTTATTTTCCGCCGCGCCGACGGCGCGGCGCGGGGTGTGTCCTCGGTCATCGCCCTTTCTCCCAAGGCGGGTTTGTCATGATGAGCGCGGAGGATCAAGGGCGCCGGTCCCGCGAGGCGCGTCGCCGGCGGGGTCGGCGTCAAGGCGAAGCGCCGCCACCGGCGAGCAAGGTACCGCAGGACCCCCTTACGACGCCGGCGCGATTGCGAGCTTGATCGCGTCCTTCGCCGAATTGCTGATCTGAATGGTTACCGGCGCGCCGGGCGCCAAATCGAACCGCACGCTCTTGCGCACGCCAGGACAGTCGGCCTGGCCGGTGAAGGCGGAGGATTTCAGCCGGACGCCGTTCTCGAAGACGTCGATCCAGGCCTCGTCCGACAACGTGATTTGATATAGCCCCGGCGTCGGGACGCCGAAGATAACGATATCGCCGCTGAAGCTGTCGGGCTTGGGCTTGCGCTCCGGCGCGAGGAAGAAATCGAACGTCTTGGTCGGCTTGAGCGCGAGAAGAATTCCTTCATCGCTCTTGGCGACCCGTTCGCCCGAGGGAGTCGAGGGGAGCTTGGCGGCGAACCAGGCCTTTTCGCGCGCGATCGGCCAGGCAAAATGATCGCAGGCCGCTTCGCTCTTGTCTTTGGATGCGTCCTTGGCGGCGTCCTGGGCCCGCGCCAAGCCCGACGGCGCCAAGGCGAGCGCAACGGCGATGGCGAAGGGCGTCGCGCGCGTCAACATCGGATCCCTCCTGCTAGTTGGTCGCGACCATCACGTCGGACGCCTTGATCACGGCATAGGCGGCCTTGCCTTTGGCGAGATGCAATTCATCGACGGCTCCGTTGGTGATGGAAGCGGTGATGATCGTCCCATTGGCGTCGATCCGGACATGCGCCGTCGTCTGACCTTTGACCACTTCGATGATGGTTCCTTTTATAACGTTGCGGGCGCTGATCTTCATCAAAAATCTCCTCTATCGCTCAGGGAGCGTCTTGAAGCCCTGACGCTCGAAGATCGCGCGCGCCGCCGGCGAGCGCAAGAAGTCGAAGAATTTGACGGCGGCCGGCTTGGCGCTCGCCGCGGTCAGCGCGGCCGGATAAATGATCGGCTTGTGCGAGGCGGCCGGAAAGGTCGCAACGATTTTCACCGCCGGCTCGGCCGCCGCGTCGGTCGCATAGACGATGCCAAGCGGCGCCTCGTCGCGCGCCACGAAAGCCAGGGCCGCCCGCACATTGTCAGTCATCGCCAGATGCGGCGAGACGACGTCCCAAAGCTTGAGATTGGTCAGCGCCTCCTTGGCGTATTTGCCGACCGGCACGGAATTGACCTCGCCGGTCGCAACCTTGCCCGACCCGATCGCCGCTTCGACGTCGGGCGCAATCAGCGCAAGCGATTGCAGCGGTGAGGCCTTATTTGCGACGACGACCAAGGTGTTGGCGAGGAAATCGATCCGGCTCTCCGGCTTGATCGCCTTGCCCTTGGCCGCCTCGTCCATCGAATCCTCATCGGCCGAGACGAAAATATCAGCCGGCGCGCCTTGCGTCAGTTGCCGCGCCAGCGCCAGCGATCCGCCGTAGGAAATCTTGGATTCCACGCCGCTTTCGGCCTGAAAGGCCGCGGCCGCCGCATCGAGCGCCGTTTTCATGCTGGCGGCGGCGAAAACAATCACCGGCTCGTCAGCCCGCGCCGACGGCGCGGCCAACGCCATGACCAGGGCGCCGATCAGGAGCGATAGACGCGCGAATCGCATCGCATTCTCTTTCTTTTCGTAAAACGCGGAGCTCGCCGCGCTATTTCTGACAAGATATAGCGCAGAGCGGCGGAATCCAACGCCTTCCTCGCGGCTCGTCATGCCTCAGTCCGGCAGATTTCAAAAGGCGGACGCGAGCCGAAGGCGCCCGCAGGAAACGGCCGGCGTTCGCTGCTGGACCGCGCGGTACGAGCGCTTTAGCAAAGGTACGGTCTCGCGCCAGAACCCGCCGCCTGCGGGCCGCCGGGCGCCCCTCGCCCGGGCCGCCATAGGGAGCGGCGGCGCCGGTCTCGCCGCCAGCAAATTCCCTTCGGGCGCGTCGCATGGGACATGAGCCGGCGCCGCCTCTTGCCACCGTCCCGCTTGCATCCGAAAATCGTCGGCCAAGCGCAGAGCGCCGGGAGGATCGATGTCGGACGAGCCGATCATGGACGTCGCCCACCTCGGGCATATCGAACTGCTGACGCCCAAACCGGCGGCCAGCCTCAAATTCTTCGTCGACGTGCTCGGCATGACGGAAAGCGGCCGCGCGGGCGCCTCGGTCTTCCTGCGGGGTTGGGACGACTACGAAACCTATTCGTTGAAGCTCACCGGCGCGAAGACATCCGGCCTCGGCCACGCCGCCTTCCGCGCCCGCAGCCCCGAAGCTTTGGCGAGGCGCGTCGCCGCGTTGGAGCGATCGGGCCTGGGCGTCGGTTGGAGCAAAGACGAGTTTGGGCATGGGCCCGCCTACCAGTTCCGCGATCCCGACGGACATCTCCTCGAACTCTACTATGAGACGCAATGGTACGATGCGCCGGAGGGTTTTCGTCCCGCCTTGAAAAACCAAGCGCAGCGCTTTCCCGCCCGCGGCGTCAACGTCCGGCGTATCGATCATTTCAATTGTCTGGCCAGGGACATCCGCGCCAACCGCGAATTCTTCGAGCGAGCCTTGGGCTTTCGGCTCACCGAGCAGATCGTGCTCGACAGCGGCGTCGAGGCCGGCATGTGGATGACCTGCACCAACAAGAGCTACGATTTCGCCTATACGCTCGAAGCCCATGGCGTCGGCGGGCGGTTCCACCATCTGACCTATGCGCTCGACAGCCGGGAAGAAATCCTGCGCGCCGCCGACATATTTCTCGAAGCC
>DASZFX010000124.1:0-1765 GCA_035939375.1 Roseiarcus sp. | reverse complement strand
TTCCGCCGCGCTCGACGCGGCCTACGATCTCATCAGGGCTTGGCGCGCCAAGGATCGCCAAAGGTTGCGCGACGACGTTCCCCGCCTCGCTCTCGCCGCCTCCGTCGCGGGACGCTCTTTGCGCGACGTTGCGCGCGACGCCATTGCGATCGCCCGCGCCGGACTCGCCCGCCGCGCCCGCCGCGACGAGCGCGACCGCGACGAGACGATTTATCTCGCGCCGCTTGAAACCATCGTTGAAACGGGCCGCGTCCCCGCAGAGGATTGGCTCGCCCGCTACACGAGCGCCTGGGGCGAAACGATCGATCCCGTCTTCGAGGAAGCGGCCTACTGATTGTCGGTGAGCCAACGCGAGCCGTTCGCGTTGTGCACATGGACATAGACGCGCCCCAGCCCGATCGGCGTCTCGAATCTTAAATCGCCGGAAACGCCCTCTTCCGTAAAGCTTCCGGTTGTGGGCGCGCCGAGGATGCGCCCATTGACCCCGCCCGCCGCAAAACCGACGCCGGCGCTGACATGGCCGCTGATTCTCATGCATGCCGATGAGCCGGTGACGGCGAAAAACCCTTCCCCCAACGCCGCACAATGCGCATTGGCCGACGCGGCGGCGGCTTGGCTCTCGGCGTCGGGCGGCGCTTCTTGCGCAAAAGCTGGCGCTACGCCCGCCAACGCCGCCAATAACCCCAGACCCAGACGTCCCATCCCTCCAGCCTCGATTCGTTTCGCCGCGAACTCCACGGGTGACAAGTGGAGCGACTTCATGGCGTCTTCGCGGCGGCGTCAATCTTTGCGACGCTTTTTTGACGCGGCGTGTCGATTAGGCCACATCGCCGTCGGCCGCAGGTCAGCGCCAGTCGCCCAGCCGCGCCTGGATAAGCGCCAGGGCGGCGACGGCGGCTGTGTCGGCGCGCAGAATGCGGGGCCCGAGCGACAGGCGCAGGACATGGGGCAGAGCGAGAATCGCTGCCCGCTCGGTCTCGTCGAAACCGCCCTCGGGTCCAATCAGCAGCCCCAGGGGGCGGCCGCGCTCGCCGGCGTTGGACAGCGCCTCCAGGGGGGAGGCGACGGGCGCCTCCTCGTCGCAGAAAATCAGGAGACGATCGGGCCGCCAATTGGCGAGCGCCTTGTCGAGCGTCGTCTCGGCCTCGATCTCGGGCAGCCAGATCACCCCGCATTGCTCGGCGGCTTCGATCGCATTGGCGCGCAGGCGTTCGATATTGACCCGGCTCGCCTGTGTGCGACGGGTCATCACCGGCCGCAGCCGGCGCGCGCCCATCTCCACCGCCTTTTGCGCCATATAGTCGAGACGGGCGTGCTTCAGCGGCGCAAAGAGGTAATCGACGTCCGCGGCGACTTCCTGAGCGCGCAGGCGCGCGCCGACGACAAGCGTCGCGCTCTTGCGAGACATCGCGGCGAGCGAAGTTGTGAACTCGCCGTCGCGGCCGTTGAAAACGAGAACCCGCGCGCCGGCGCCGAGCCGCAACACATTGACGAGATAGTTCAAATGCTCAGGGCCGAGCGCGAGCCGCTCGCCCTCGCGCAAAGGCGAGTCGATGAAAAGTCGGGGGGAGGTGAAGTCGGTCCGCGCCATCGGGTTTAGGCAGGCGTTGCTTCATGCTGAGCGTTGCGGCGAGGTCTGCGGCCAGCGCCCGTGGGCGAGGCCTCAAAATTCGTGTCGTAGCGCTTGCCCTGGGCCATGCCGTCCGGTCGCTGTCAAGCGCCTTCGGGCGCAGGCTCGAAGCGGGTCAGTCGAAGCGGCCCGGAA
>DASZFX010000123.1:0-15875 GCA_035939375.1 Roseiarcus sp. | reverse complement strand
TCCAAACAATGGCGGCCCGTGGCGTTGGCGTTCGTTTCCAGAGAGCCTCCGCGATTCAAATTGCGAATCCGATGCTCTAGTCTGGGTGGCCGGGCGGCTCGAGATGGCCGCCGAAGCCTTTGCGCATCGCCGAGATGATCTTTTCCGCGAAAGTATGCTCCTGGCGCGAACGAAAGCGCGTATAGAGCGCCGCGGACAGGACTTCGGCGGGCACGGCTTCCTCGATCGCCGCCATCAGCGTCCAGCGGCCCTCGCCGGAATCCTCGACATATCCTGAATAGGAGGCGAGCTCCCCTTCATGGGCGAGAGCGGCGGCGGTCAGGTCGAGCAGCCAGGAGGTGATGACGCTGCCGCGACGCCAGACTTCGGCGATGTCCGCCATATTCAGGGAAAAGCGATGGTCGGGTTTTAGCGCCTCGCTGTCGGCGTGGCGCAGGATGTCGAAGCCTTCCGCATAGGCCTGCATTACGCCGTATTCGATTCCGTTATGGACCATTTTGACGAAATGGCCGGCGCCGCAAGGGCCGGCGTGCAGATAGCCTTCCTCGACGCGCCCATCGCGGCCGTCGCGATTGGGCGTCGGCGAAATCTGACCGCGTCCCGGGGCCAGCGTCTTGAACAGAGGATCGAGCCGACGCACGACGTCCTTTTCGCCGCCGATCATCATGCAATAGCCGCGCTCCAGCCCCCAGACGCCGCCGCTGGTGCCGACGTCGAGATAGTTGAGGCCTTTCTTGGCCAGCGCCGCGCCGCGGCGAATATCGTCCTGCCAGAAGGAATTGCCGCCGTCGATGATCACGTCGCCTTTGGCGAGCAGCGGCGTCAGCGCCTCGATCGTCTCCTCGGTCGGCGCGCCGGCGGGCAGCATGATCCAAATCGCGCGTGGGGCCTCGAGCGCCTTGACCAGATCGGCGAGCGAGGCGACGGCGGTCGCGCCCTCCCCGGCGAGCGCCTTGCCGGGCTTCGGATCGCGATCGTAGACGGCGCAGGTATGACCGTTGTGCATCAGCCGGCGCACGATATTGGCGCCCATCCGTCCCAAGCCGATCATCCCGAGCTGCATCGACATCTCCTCGCTTCGTCGCCCGCTCGGGGCGAGTTCAATCCTTGGCCCGCTCGACATAGGCGCCGTCATCCGTCTGGATCACGACGCGGGTCCCGGCGGTGATATGCGGCGGCACCATTGCCCGCGCGCCGTTCGACAATTTTGCCGGTTTGTACGAAGAAGAGGCCGTCTGGCCCTTCATCGCCGGCTCGGTCTCGGCGACCTCCAAGGTCACGCGCTGCGGCAATTGGATGGCGACCGCAATGTTGTTGAAGATCGACAACATGACCTTCATGCCTTCCTGCAGCCATTGCGCTTGATCGCCGATAACGTCGGTTGGCACCTGGGTCTGGTCGTAGGTGTCCGAATTCATGAAGTGATAGCCGTCATCGTCCTGGTAGAGAAAGCTGAACTCCTTGTCTTCGACGAAGGCGCGCTCGACCTGTTCGGTCGTCTTGAACCGATCAGAGACTTTCACGCCGTCGGAAATGCGGCGCATGTCGATCTGTGTCGTCGGCGTGCCCTTGCCCGGATGGAAGCTTTCGGCCGACAAGACGACATAGAGCTGCCCGTCCTCCCGCTCGATAATATTGCCCTTGCGAATCGAGCTTGCGATGACTCTCACGTCTTCAAGTCCTTGAATATGGGCCGCTCGGCCGAGAAATCCAAAAAAGTGGAGCTAAGGGACATTAGGCCGTCCAAGCTTCGTCGGTCTTGCGCTCCGGCGGCCGGCAACATACCGATTTTGCCGCCGAAGGCCAGAAGGGATCGCCCCAGCCGGCCTGCTCTTTCACTCATGGAAGACTGTTGACCGCGCTCTCGCCCTATTGGTCTCCCGCCCGCCACGCCGACAGGCGGCCGCGGCTTCTGGCTCGTTCGCGCATTCATGCCGCACTGCGCAGGCATTTCGAGGCGGAGGGTTTTGTCGAGGTCGAGCCGGCCATTCTGCAAGCTTCGCCCGGCAATGAAACCCATCTGCACGGCTTTGCGACCGAAATGGTCGCGCCAGGGGGCGCACGCGCCGCGGCGTTCCTGCATACGTCTCCGGAATTCGCGATGAAGAAACTGCTGGCCGCCGGCGAAGAGCGCCTTTTCGCCTTTTCGCGAGTCTTCCGCAATCGCGAGCGCGGCGCGCTCCACGCGCCGGAATTCACGATGCTCGAATGGTATCGAGCCGGCGCGCCTTACGAGCAGCTGATGGAGGATTGCGCCGCCATCTTGCGCCTCGCCGCCGAAACCGCCGGCGCCGGCGCTTTGGCGTTTCGGGGGCGAGAAGCCGATCCGAGGACCGCGCCCGAACGCCTGACGGTAAGGGAAGCGTTTTTGCGCCACGCCGGCGTCGACCTGTTCGCCAGTCTCGCGCCGGACGGGCGGAGTCAGGATCGCGGTCTTTTGGCCGCGCATGCCAAGAGCGCGGGCGTTCGCGTCGCCGCCGACGACGATTGGTCCGATATTTTCAGCCGAATTCTCGCCGAAGTCGAGCCGAAACTCGGTCTCTCCCGTCCGACCCTTCTTTACGAATATCCGATTTCCGAGGCCGCTCTCGCCCGCCCGCATCCCGCCGACAAGCGCCTCGCCGAACGCTTCGAGCTCTACGCCTGCGGCGTCGAACTCGCCAACGCCTTCGGCGAATTGACCGATCCGGCCGAGCAGCGCCGTCGCTTCGAAGCCGACATGGCCGACAAGCTGCGCCTTTACGGCGAGGCCTATCCGATCGATGAAGACTTTCTGGCGGCGCTTGCCCAAATGCCGGCGGCGAGCGGGGCGGCGCTCGGCTTCGACCGTCTCGTCATGCTCGCCTGCGGCGCCGAGCGGATCGAGGACGTCCAGTGGACGCCGGTTTTCAATCCCGTCGAAGAGCGCGGCGAATGAGCGCGCCGGAACGGCTCATCGAGAAGGCGCGGGCCGAGCTTCACGGCGTCTTCGGCTTTGCCGCTTTTCGTCCCGGCCAGGAGGAAATCATCGCCGCGGTGCTCGGCGGAGAGGACGTCATCGCCGTCATGCCGACGGGCGGCGGCAAGTCGCTGCTCTATCAATTGCCGGCCCTCGCCCGCGAGGGCCTGACCCTCGTCGTCTCGCCCCTGATCGCGCTGATGCGCGATCAGGTCGCGCAATTGCGCGAGCTTGGCGTGGCGGCGGCCGCTTTGAACTCGGCTTCCGATCCGCTGGAGCGGCGGAGCGTCGCGGCGGCGCTCCGCGACGGCTCGATGCGGTTGCTCTATGTCGCGCCCGAGCGGCTGCTGCGCGAAGAGATGATGGCGTTTCTTTCGAATGTGAAGATCGATCTCTTCGCCATCGACGAAGCCCATTGCGTCTCGCAATGGGGGCACGATTTCCGCCCGGAGTATATGCGATTGCGCGAGGTCGCCGAAGCGCTCGGCGGCCCCCAGACGATCGCGGTGACGGCGACTGCCGACGCGCCGACGCGGGGCGAGATCGCAACGAGGCTTTTTCCGCGCCGCCCGCGCGTCTTCGTGCGCTCGTTCGATCGGCCCAATCTTTTCCTCGCCATGCGCCCCAAGGCCAATGCGACACGCCAGCTCGTCGAGAGATTGGAGCAGCACAGGGGTGAGAGCGGCGTCATCTATTGCGCGTCGCGGCGGCGTACCGAGGAATTGGCCGAGCAATTGTCAAATCAGGGCTTCCGTGCGCTGCCCTACCATGCCGGGCTGGACCCGCAGACGAGAAGCAAGAACCAGGACGCATTCCTGAAAGAGGACGGCGTCGTCATCTGTGCGACCATCGCCTTCGGCATGGGGATCGACAAGCCGGACGTACGTTTCGTTCTCCACGCCGACCTGCCTTCTTCGATCGAGGCCTACTACCAGGAGATCGGCCGCGCCGGCCGCGACGGTCTCGCCGCCGATACGTTCACGCTCTACGGCGCCGGCGACGTCGCCCTGCGACGGCGGCAGATTGCCGAGGGCAATGCCCCCGACGAACGCAAGCGCATCGAAAACAAGAAACTCGACGATCTGGTCGCGCTCTGCGAAACCGCGCGCTGTCGCCGCCAAGTCTTGTTGGGGTTCTTCGGCGAAGAGGCGGCGGCGTGCGGCAATTGCGACGTGTGCAGCGGCGGCGTGCGCCTCGTCGATGGGACGATCGACGCCCAAAAGGCGATATCGGCGGTGTTGCGCACATCGGGCCGCTTTTTCTTCGGCCATCTCGCCAACATCCTCTCCGGCAAGAAGACGGAAGCGGTGCTCGTCCATAGTCACGACAAGCTCAAGACCTTCGCGGCCGGGGCGGGGCGAACGCCGGCCGAATGGCGCGGCGTCTATCGTCAATTGCTCGCGGCGCGGCTGCTTCTCCACGACCCGACCGATCGCGACAGGCTCGGCGTCACGGACGAGGGCATGCGGGTGCTGCGCGGCCAGGCGACATTCGCATTGCGCCAGGATATGGCGACGCAAAAGCGGCGACGCGACAAGATCGCGCCGGCGCCCGAGGCGAATACGGCGGCTCTCGCGGCGTTGAAAGCCTTGCGTCTTGACATTGCGCGTCGCCAGGACCAGCCGGCCTATGTCATCTTCAGCGACCGGACCTTGATCGAAATGGCGGCGCGCCGGCCGAGGAACCTTACCGAACTCGCCGTCATCCACGGCGTGGGCGCCGCCAAGCTGAAGAAATACGGCGAGACGTTCCTTGCCGCGCTTCACGCCGCAAGCGCATGATCGCCAATCCGATTGAGCCAAGTGAGCGATCGACGCCATGCCGGAATTGCCTGAAGTCGAGACGGTGCGCCAGGGCCTGGCCTCGACCATGACCGGCGCGCGCATCGAAACGGTGGCGCTCGCGCGCGGCGATCTGCGCACGCCCTTCCCCGAGCGCTTCGTCGAACGTCTGGTCGGGCGCAGGATCGAAGCGCTGTCGCGGCGCGCCAAGTATATTCTCGTCCATCTCGACAGCGGCGAAGCGCTGATCATGCATCTGGGCATGTCGGGCTCGTTCCGCGTCGAAAAGAAGGGCGCGCGAGCGGCGCCCGGCGGTTTCCATTTCGCCCGCTCGAAGGACGAGGCCCATGATCACGTGACGTTCGGCCTCTCCAACGGGGCGCGCGTGGTCTACAACGATCCGCGGCGTTTCGGCTCGATGACGCTCGCCAGGCTCGACGCGTCCGGAAACGCCGCGCCGCTCAGCGGCCTTGGCCTCGAGCCGCTCGGCGAGGATTTTAACGGCGCCGCGCTCGCTCACTTGTTTGCCGGGCGCAAGGCGCCGTTGAAAGCGGCGCTTCTCGATCAGAGCCTCGTCGCCGGTCTCGGCAACATCTATGTCTGCGAGGCTCTCCATCGCGCCAAGCTTTCGCCGCGCCGCGCCGCCGGGACCCTCGCCCTGAAAAGCGGCGCGCCGAGCGCCAAGGCGGAGGCGCTCGCCCGCGCTATTCGCGCGGTTCTCGAAGAGGCCATTGCGGCGGGCGGGTCGACGCTGCGCGACCATCGTCAGACCAATGGCGCGCTCGGCTATTTCCAGCATTCCTTTTTGGTTTACGAGAAGGAAGGCGCCGCGTGCCCGCGCTCGCGCTGTCCGGGCCGGATCGTGCGAATCGTCCAGTCGGGACGCTCGACTTTCTATTGCCCGGTGTGTCAGCGTTAAATGGGCGATTGTCTTGGTTTGGCCGCATTTTTTGCGCCTTGAAGGGCAAGTTCCCCTTTGTGGGGAAATGGGCTAGACCAGCCCGCCGATCGAAGGATTTCAACGAAGTGCTCTATCTCTCGACGCGCGGGGAGGCGCGGAAGCTCGGCTTCGCCGATGCGCTTCTGGCGGGTCTGGCGCGCGACGGCGGTCTCTATGTTCCAGAAGCCATGCCGCAGCTGGAGCGGCGCGCGATCGAGGCCCTGGCCGGCGAGCCCTATGACGGGGCCGCGGCGCGCATCATCCTGCCTTTCGTCGACGACGCGCTTTCGGCGAGCGATCTCAACGCGATGACGCATGAGACTTATGCGGGTTTCCGCCATGCCGCGATCGCCCCGCTGGTCCAGATCGGCGACAATCTCTTCGCTTTGGAGCTCTTTCACGGACCGACCTTGGCGTTCAAGGATTTCGCGATGCAATGGCTCGGCCGGGCGATGAACCGCGCCCTCCGCGAACGCGGCGCATCGGCGACGATCGTCGGAGCGACCTCGGGCGATACAGGGGCGGCGGCGATCGAGGCCTTCGCCGGCCAGTCGCAGACCGATATTTTCATCCTCTATCCGCATGGCCGCGTCTCGGACGTCCAGCGCCGTCAAATGACGACGGTGGATAGACCCAACGTTCACGCGATAGCGATCGAGGGCTCGTTCGACGATTGCCAGGCGATCGTCAAAGGCCTTTTCAATGACCTCGCCTTTCGCGACCGGCTTAGCCTGACCGGCGTCAACTCGATCAACTGGGCGCGGATCGTCGCCCAGATCGTCTATTACTTCACCAGCGCGGCGGCGCTGGGGGCGCCGCTGCGACGGGTCTCCTTCTCAACGCCGACCGGCAATTTCGGCGACATTCTCGCCGGCTGGTGCGCCAAGCGCATGGGCCTGCCCGTGGAGCGATTGGTGATCGCCACCAACGAGAACGACATTCTCGCCCGCACTCTTTCGAGCGGCGAATATCGGGCGCGCGAGGTCGTCGCGACGCAATCGCCGTCGATGGACATCCAGGTTTCGTCTAATTTCGAACGCCTGTTGTTCGACGCCTATGGCCGCGACGCCTCGGCGCTGCGCGGGCTGATGGCGAATTTCGCCAAGGAGCGCAGCTTCGCCATCGCTCCGGGGCCGCTGAAGACGATTCGCGAGGAGTTCGACGCTTTCGCCGTCGACGAAGCCTCCTGCGCCGAGGAAATGCGCAGGGTCCATCGCGAGAGCGGCTATCTGCTCGATCCGCACAGCGCGGTCGGCGTCCACGCCGCCCGGCGCGCCCAGGCGCGCGACCGGGCGACGCCGATGATCGCGCTGGCGACCGCCCATCCCGCCAAATTCCCGCAAGCGGTCGAGCGGGCGACGGGCCTGCGCCCGGCCCTGCCCGCTCACCTTAAGGATATGATGGAGCGAGAAGAACGTCTGACCGTAGTGGCTAACGATCAAGGCGCCGTCCAGCGCTTCATCGCCGAAAGAGCGAGGGCGGCGGCGTGAGCGTCGAGGCGACACGGCTTTCCTCAGGCCTTCGAATCGTCACCGATTCGATGGCGCATTTGCGCACCGCTTCGCTCGGCGTCTTCGTCGGCGCGGGATCGCGCAACGAGCGGCCGCAGGAGCATGGGCTGTCCCATCTGCTCGAGCACATGGCGTTCAAGGGCACGCGCCGGCGCAGCGCCTGCCAGATCGCCGAGGAGATCGAGAACGCCGGCGGCGATCTCAACGCCGAGACCAGTGTCGAGCAGACCGCCTATTTCGCCCGCGTGCTCGGCGGGGATTGCGATCTCGCGCTCGATATCCTCTCCGACATATTGACCGACAGCCAATTCGATCCCGCCGAGCTGGAGCGCGAGAAGGGCGTTATCTTGCAGGAGATCGGCGCGGTCGAGGACGCGCCCGACGATCTGATCTTCGACCTTTTCACGGAGACCGCCTGGCCCGAACAGGCGATCGGCCGGCCGATCCTTGGCACGCGCGAGCGCGTTCGCGCCTTTGACCGCAACGCCATCGACCACTATCTGCGCTGTCACTATCAGGCCGGCGCGACCATCGTCGCGGCCGCCGGCGCCGTCGAACATCCCCGCATCGTCGCGCTCGCGGAGAGGCTTTTCGCGCCGTTGGGCAAGGGCGATTTGCCGGCCGCGCCGCCGGCGCGCTATCGCGGCGGCGAGAGCTTCGTCAAGAAGGACCTCGGTCAGACCCATATCGTCGTCGGCTTCGAGGGACGCGCGGCCCACGATCAAGCCCATGACGCCGCCCATGTCTTCGCCGCGGCGACCGGCGGGGGCATGTCGTCGCGGCTCTTTCAGGAGGTTCGCGAGAAGCGGGGTCTTGCCTATTCGATCTATTCTTTCCATTGGTCCTATTCGGACGCGGGCGTCATGGGCTTCTACGCTGGAACTTCGCCGGGCGACGCCGGCCAATTGATGGAGGCGGCGCTCGATTGCCTCGCCGAGGCCGCTCATTCGCTCAGCGAAGAGGAGATCCATCGCGCCAAGGCGCAAATGAAAGTATCTTTGCTCGCCGCGCTCGAATCGTCGGGCGCCCGGGCGCAGCAATTGGCGCGTCAAATTCTGGTCTATGGCCGCCCGCTTGCGACAGAGGAAATGGTGGCGCGCATCGACAAGCTCACCGTCGAGGAGATTCGCAAGGCGGGCGCGGCGATGTTGCGCTCAGCGCCCACGGTGACGGCGATCGGCCGGGTGCGCAAGGTCCTCGACCAGGATCGAGTCGCCGTGCGTCTGTGCGGGATTTGAGCGGGCCATGGCGCTTTTTCGTATCAGTCGCCTCGCCGATCCTGCGCCTCTTGCGCGCGGCGACGGGCTTTATCTCAGGCCGGCCCAGAGCGTCGATTTTCCCGCCTGGGCGACGTTGCGCGAGAGGAGCCGCGAGTTCTTGACGCCCTGGGAGCCCCACTGGCCCGCTGACGATCTCACCCGCGCGGCGTTCCGGCGCCGCCTCCGGCGCCAGGCTGACGAGATCGCCCGCGACGAAGCCTATTCGTTTCTGATTTTCGAAGATGGCTCCGACGTTTTGCTCGGCGGCATCACGATCGGCGGCGTCAGGCGCGGCGTCGCGCAAGCCGCGACGCTCGGCTATTGGATCGGCGCGCCCTTTACGCGGCGGGGCCACATGACGCGCGCCGTCGCCGCGGCGGTCGCTTTCGGCTTCTCCTCTTTGCGTCTGCACCGCATCGAAGCGGCCTGCATTCCGAACAATGTCGCCTCGGCCCGTGTACTCGAGCGCAACGGCTTCCAGAAAGAGGGCTTTGCCCGCGCCTATCTACGAATCAACGGCGTCTGGCGCGACCACTTTCTATTCGGTCTGGTCGAAAGCGACGCCGTGCGCGCGCCGCAACAAGCGGAGCGCGGCGTTGCTTAGGCGCTCTTTGCGGCTGGCGCTGCTGATCTTCTTCGTCGGCGCGACGCAGCAAGCCGCCTGGGCGGTTCAATCCGTGCGCGTGCCGATCGACGCCGATGCGATCGATTTGACGAGCGCTGTCGAGCATTACAGCGCGCAAGGCGACCGCATCCAGGTCTCGACCGCGCCCGGCGCCGACGGCATCGTCAGGCGCATCGAAGTGAGCGCGCTCGAAGCGGGCGCGCAAGCCTCGTGGATCGTCTTTGCTCTCACCAACGACACCGACGAGCAAATGGTCCGCTTGATCGTCGCGCCGCATTTTCGCCTGGTCGGTTCTGGGTTGATCTGGCCGGATCTGGGTTCAAGCCGGATCACTACCATCACCGCCAGCCAAGGCGCTGCGCCCGAGCGCGAGGATCGCGTCGACGCCGACGTCTTTCGCCTGACGCTCGATCCCGGCGCCACGGTCACCTATGTGGCGGAGCTGCGCACGCCGAACCTGCCGCAAATCTACCTCTGGGAGCCCGACGCCTATAAGGACAAAGTGGCGAGCCTGACCTTGTACCAGGGCATCGTCATCGGCATCGCCGGCCTTCTCGCCCTGTTTCTGACCATCGTCTTCGTCGTGCGCGGCGCCGTTATCTTTCCCGCCGCGGCGGCTTTGGCCTGGACGGTTCTGGCCTATGTCTGCATCGACTTCGGCTTTTGGCGAAAGATTTTCAATTTCGAGGATGAGGCCGAGCGGATATGGCGCGCTGGGGTCGAGGCGACGCTCGCGGCGACGTTGATCATCTTTCTCTTCGCCTATCTGAACCTTCGCCGCTGGCACGTACGCTATTCGCATATCGCCGCGATCTGGCTGTTCCTGATGGCGGCGGTGATCGGTCTATCGGTCTATAACGCGCCGATCGCGGCGGGCGTCGCGCGGATCTCGATCGCGACAGCCGCAGGCATCGGGTTCATATTGATCCTCAACATGGCGGCGCGCGGCTCCGACCGTGCGGTGATGCTGATCCCAGCCTGGTTCCTGCTGCTGGTCTGGGTGGTGGGCGCCGGTTTCACGGTGACCGGGGCGTTGACCAATGATCTTGCCTCTCCCGGTCTGATCGGCGGGCTCGTCCTCATCGTCATGCTGATCGGCTTCACGGTGATGCAGAACGCCTTCGCCGGATCAGGCCTTTCCAGCGTTCGCGGCCCCGACTCCGAGCGGCGGGCGCTGGCGATGACCGGCTCCGGCGACGCGATTTTCGATTGGAGCGTCGAATCCGATCAGATCTATGTCAGCCCGGAAATCGAGAACCAACTCGGCCTCGTGCGCGGCGCCTTGCAAGGTCCCGCGACGTCGTGGCTCGACATGCTGCATCCGATGGATCGCGATCGCTATATCGCGGTCCTCGACGGGCTGCTGCAGCAGCGCTGCGGACGCGTCAATCACGACTTGCGCCTGCGCGCCGCGGACGGCCAGTATTTCTGGTTTGTGTTGAAAGCGCGCCCCGTGGTCAACGCCGACGGCGAAGTGATGCGCATCATCGGCTCGCTCGCTGACGTCACCGAGATGAAGACCGCGGAGGAGCGCATGCTCCACGACGCGGTGCATGACAATCTGACCGGCTTGCCGAACAGGGAATTGTTCTTCGACCGGCTCGATAGCGCCTTGATCGCGGCCAAGCGGCCGGGCGGCCCGCGGCCGGCGATCATGACCATCGACGTCGATCGCTTCAAGCAGATCAACGAGGCGATCGGCCTTTCCTACGGCGATTCCGTCCTCCTGACTGTTGCGCGCCGGCTCGGGCGGAACCTGCGGCCGGGCGACACGCTCGCCCGGATCACCGGCGACCAATTCGGCGCCATCATCATGACGGACGATGAAGCCGACGGCATTCTCGATTTCGTCGATTCGATGCGCAACATTCTGGCGACCCCGATCAGCTTCGGCGACCGCGAGGTGGCGCTCACCGTCTCGATCGGCGTCGCTTTGTTCGAGCCGCAATCGCACGCCAAGGGCGGCGACATCCTAAAGGACGCGGAAGTTGCGCTCGCCCACGCCAAGAAAGCCGGCGGCGATCGCGCCGAACTCTTTGTGCCCGCGATGCGCGGCCCGCGCGCCGATCGCGCCAGCCTCGAGAGCGACTTGAGGCGCGCGCTCGATCGGCGCGAGATCAAAGTCCTGTTTCAACCGGTCGTCCGTCTCGACGATCGCACGGTCGCGGGATTCGAATCTCTGCTGCGCTGGGATCATCCTCGTCTCGGGCAGATCAGTCCCTCCGAGTTCATTCCGCTCGCCGAGGAGAGCGGCCTTCTCGTCAACATCGGCAATTTCGCGCTCGAACAGACGGCGCGGGAACTCGCCGCCTGGCAGCGAGCGCTCGACGTCAACCCGCCGATTTTCGCCAGCCTCAACGTCTCCTCGCGGCAATTGCTGCGCCACGACCTTCTGACCGATCTTAAGGCCGTCCTCACCCGGCACGACATTCAGCGCGGCACGCTCAAGCTCGAATTGACCGAGGGTCTCGTCATGGAGAACCCGGAATTCGCCGCCGTGCTGCTCCAGCGCATCCATGAGGTCGGCGCCGGCCTCGCATTGGACGAATTCGGCGCCGGCTATTCCTCGCTCGGGCACTTGCAGCGCTATCGCTTCGACACATTGAAAATCGCCGCTTCGCTGGTGCGCCAGAATGGCGGCGGCGCGCGGCCCGCCATTCTTCGCTCGGTCGTCACCATCGCGCATGACCTGGAGATGGATGTCGTGGCCGAAGGGGCCGAGACGGAATCGGACGCCGTCGAATTGTCGCAACTGGGCTGCGAGTTCGCGCAAGGCTCGGCCTTCGGCAAGCCGATGACCGCCAATGAAGCGCGCCGGCTGATGGGAGCGGTGGGCGTGCCAGCGTAAAGGCGCTGTGGAAGTCGGGGAGAAGCTGCAACAGCGGCTTGCCTCGAATCGCGCGGCCGCCTGTCCTCCCTTGAGGCCGATGATGAGATTTTCGCCATCCTTCCTCGATGAGATCCGGGCCCGGGTGCCGGTCTCCGAGGTCGTCGGCAAGCGCGTGAGGCTGCGAAAGCAAGGCCGCGAATGGGTCGGTCTCTCGCCCTTCAACGCCGAGAAGACGCCGTCCTTCACCGTCAACGACCAGAAGGGCTTCTATAAGGATTTCTCGTCGGGCAAGAGCGGCAACGCCTTCACTTTCCTGATGGAGACGGAAGGCCTGAGCTTCCCGGAGGCCGTCGAGCGCCTTGCCGCCATGGCCGGGCTGTCGATGCCGGTCGTCAGCCGCGAGGCCGAAGAGCAGGAGAAGAAGCGCGCTTCGCTCAACGAAGTTCTCGCCCTGGCGGCGCGCTTTTTCGAGGAGACCTTGCAGGCGAGAGCCGGCGCCAAGGCGCGCGGCTATCTCGCCGATCGCCGCATCGAGGCCAAGGCCCAGCGTGAATTCGGCCTGGGCTATGCGCCCGGCGAGCGTTTCGCCTTGCGCGACGCCCTCGCCGCCAAGGGGGTGGCCGCCGATCAGATGATCGCGACCGGATTGCTGATCCATGGCGAGGAGGTCGCGGTCCCTTATGATCGCTTTCGCGACCGCGTGATGTTCCCGATTCACGATCGCGGCGGACGGGTGATCGGCTTTGGCGGGCGCGCGATGGAGGCTGGCGCGCCGGCCAAATATCTGAATTCGCCGGAGACCGAGCTCTTTCACAAGGGCTCGGTGCTTTTCAATCACCATCGGGCGCGAAAAAGCGCGCATGACAAGGGCGAGGTCATCGCCGTCGAAGGCTATGTCGACGTCATCCAGATGAGCGAGGCGGGCTTTCCGCAAACGGTGGCGCCGCTTGGCACCGCCCTGACCGGCGATCAATGCGAATTGCTCTGGCGCATGGCCGGCGAGCCGACCCTTTGCTTCGACGGCGACGGCGCCGGCCGAAAGGCGGCGTTTCGGGCGATCGACGTCGCTTTGCCGCTGATAGGGCCCGGCAAGAGCTTGCGTTTTGCGCTCTTGCCCGAAGGCCAGGACCCCGACGATCTTGTCCGCTCGTCTGGCCCTGCCGCGGTCGAAGAGGCGCTCAAGGGCGCAAAACCTCTCGCCGAGATGCTTTTCTTGCGGGAAACCGAAGGCCAGATGGTCGACACGCCTGAGCGGCGGGCGGCCCTCGAGCGGCGATTGCAGGATCTGGTCGCAATGATAAGCGCCGAGGCGCTGCGTCGGCACTATCATGAGGATATGGCGGCGCGTCTCGATGTCTTTTTCGGCCGCCAGCGGGCCTTCTATGCGCCGCGCGGCCGTACGGCGGGCGAAAGAGGCAAGAGGCGGCCCTTCGCCGATCCCGGGCCGAGGCTCGGCGTCGCTCTGGAGCCGCTGCCCAATCCTCAGCCGCTTGCGGGAAAACCGAAAGACGCGCCGCGCGAAGTCGCGATCCTGGCGATTGCGATCAACCATCCCGATCTGCTCGCTCGCCACGCCGAGGAGATCGCGGCGCTCGAACTTTCCAACCGCCCTTTGGCGAATTTGCGCGATCGGCTGCTTGACCTTGCAGCCGAGCCGACGGGCGAAGCCCTGTTCGCGGCCCTGGCGGCGGCGGGTCTTGCCGATGAGCGCGACCGAATCTTGGCGCTCGCCTCTAAGATGCCTGATTGGCGCCGTCTTAAGCCTGAGGCGCCGGCCGGCGACGTGGAACAGGTTTTGCGACAAACCTTGGCCTTGCATCGCAAGGCGAGGGCGCTAAATAAGGAGTTGATACTGGCCGAGAAAGCGCTTGCTGACGATTTCAGCGAGCAAAACTTCGCCAGGCTGCGCGACATTCGAGAGACTCTCGCCAATTTGGCCGGCGCCGAGGCTGTCGTCGAGGGGTTTGGCGATCCGTTCGACAGGCAGGAGCGCTTGATCTGATGCGTGGCGGCCACGACGGGCGCCCGGACGCTTAACCTAAGGTTAGAGGGATGGGCTGAGTTTGGACGCGTGGGGCGAATCACTTGGCTGCCCAAAGAGTCGTTCGCTTAGTCGCGAGGCGAGACTTTAGGGTGAGACTTGAGCGTGAGACTTGGGCGTGAGACTTGGGGCGGGCGCAGTCGAAGGCGGCCCTTTGAGCAGTTTTGGAATTCAAGCGCGGCGACGCAGCGATACGGAGCATGACTGATGGCGAAGAAGGACGAGCAAAAAGCCGAAGGCGAGGCTGCCGTCGTCGAGACCGCGGACAGCCCGTTGCTCGATCTGACCGACGCCGCCGTCAAACGGATGATCAAGATCGCCAAGAAACGCGGCTGGGTCACCCATGAGGAATTGAACGCCGTTCTGCCGTCCGAAGAGATTTCTTCCGACCAGATCGAAGACATGAATTCGATGCTCAACGAGATGGGCATCAATGTCGTCGACAACGAAGACGCCGAGGACGGCGAAAAGGACAGCGCCGAGGCGGAAGAGGAAGAGGCGGAAGGCGGCGAAGTCGTCGAGGCCCCGCGCTCGACCGCAGTGACGACGCGCAGCTCCGAGCCGGCCGAGCGAACTGACGATCCCGTGCGCATGTACCTTCGCGAGATGGGTTCGGTCGAGCTCCTCTCGCGCGAAGGCGAAATCGCCATCGCCAAGCGCATCGAGGCGGGGCGCGAGGCGATGATCGCGGGCCTTTGCGAGAGCCCGCTGACCTTCCAGGCGATTATCATCTGGCGCGATGAATTGAACGAAGCCAAGATCCTGCTTCGCGACATTATCGATCTTGAGGCGACTTATGCCGGGCCCGACGGCAAGAAGGCGCCCAAGATCGACATGACCGCGCCCGGCGCCGCCGAAGCTTTCGCCGCGCAGCGCGCCGCCGCCGCCGCTCCGGCGACCGCTCCGCAGACGCCGCCCGACGGCTTTGACGGCGACGCCGCGCCGGTCGGCGAAAGCTTCGACGACGACGAGGACATGGAGAATTCCGTCTCCCTCTCGGCGATGGAGGCCGAGCTCAAGCCGAAAGTGCTGGAGACGTTCGACCGCATCGCCGACGCCTACAAGAAATTGCGCCGCCTCCAGGACCAGAACGTCCAGAACAAGCTGAAGAACGAGGCGCTCTCGCCGGCGCAGGAGCGCAAATACAAGGCGTTGAAGAAGGACATTGTCGCCGACGTCAAATCGCTGTCGCTGAACCAGAACCGCATCGACGCCTTGGTCGAGCAGCTCTACGACATCAACCGGCGTCTCATCGGTTTCGACATGAAGCTGATGCGGCTCGCCGAGAGCCATCGCGTCTCGCGCGAGGACTTCCTCAAGAACTATCAGAATTCGGAGCTCGATCCGAAGTGGCTGTTGCGCGTCTCCAAGCTCGGCACGCGCGGCTGGAAGGACTTCATCGCCAAGGACAAGACGCAGATCAAGGACCTGCGCGGCGAGATTCATGGTTTGGCGACAGAGACGGGGCTCGAAATCCAGGAGTTCCGCAAGCTTGTGCAGATGGTGCAAAAGGGCGAGCGCGAAGCGCGCCAGGCCAAGAAGGAAATGGTCGAGGCGAATTTGCGCCTGGTGATTTCGATCGCCAAGAAATACACCAACCGCGGCTTGCAGTTCCTCGACCTCATCCAGGAAGGCAATATCGGCCTGATGAAGGCGGTCGATAAGTTTGAATATCGGCGCGGTTACAAGTTCTCGACCTATGCGACCTGGTGGATTCGCCAGGCGATCACCCGTTCGATCGCCGATCAGGCGCGCACGATCCGCATCCCCGTGCATATGATCGAGACGATCAACAAGATCGTGCGTACTTCGCGCCAGATGCTGCATGAGATCGGCCGCGAGCCGACGCCGGAGGAGCTCGCCGAAAAGCTCGCCATGCCGCTCGAGAAAGTACGCAAGGTGTTGAAGATCGCCAAGGAGCCGATCAGCCTGGAGACGCCGATCGGCGAT
>DASZFX010000122.1:0-7446 GCA_035939375.1 Roseiarcus sp. | reverse complement strand
TCTCGCGACGTTCAAGAAATCCATCGGCGAGGCGCAAAAGAAGATCGCGGACGATTGCGTCAACGCCTTCCTTTTCCAGCTCCAGCAGATCACCGTGGCCAACGCCGATCTGCAAGGCCTGTGGAAGGATTCGCCGATCTTCGTCACTGACCTCTCGGCGATGTCCTGGAAAGAGTAGGGACAGTCTGATCGTCGCCGCGCGGCGCCCAAAAACGACGCCGCGGCGACGATTTGGAATCGCTGTCGCCGGGCGCTTGTTGGCCGATGAAGACCAATCACCTCATCAACGCCGTTGGCCCGGCGATGGGGAGCCGACGAGGGCTGTGCGCCGATGAAACCCTATCAGCTTTCCGCCCTTGAATTGCTCTCAGCGTATGCCGCGCGAAGATTGTCGCCGCTAGAGGCGATGAGGGACGTCTTGGAGCGCGTCCGCCGTTTCGAACCGCATATCAAGGCGACCTATCTTCTCAATCCGGAGCGCGCCCTCGCCGAGGCCAAGGCGTCGGAAGCGCGCTGGATGCGTGGCGAGCCGATCGGCGCGCTCGACGGGGCGCCGACGACGATCAAGGATGCGATCGCCACCAAGGGCGATCCGACGCCGATCGGCGCCGCGGCCAGCGATCTAACGCCTGCGCCGTCCGATGCGCCGCCCGCCGCGCGTCTGCGCGAAGCCGGCGCAATCATCTTCTCCAAAACGACGATGCCGGATTACGGCATGCTCTCCTCCGGTCTTTCCAGCTTTCATCCGCTGACGCGCAACCCCTGGGATTTGAGCCGCAACCCGGGCGGCTCGTCGTCAGGCGCCGCGGCCGCCACAGCCGCCGGCTTTGGCCCGCTGCATGTCGGCACCGATATCGGCGGCTCGGTTCGCCTGCCCGCCGGCTGGTGCGGAATTTTCACCCTCAAGCCGAGCTTCGGCCGCGTTCCCATCGACCCGCCCTATCTTGGCCGCGTCGCCGGGCCGATGACGCGCAGCGTCGCGGATTCTGCGCTGATGATGAGCGTGCTCGCGCGTCGCGATGGGCGCGACTGCATGAGCCTTCCCCCGCAAGAAATCGACTGGCGGGTGAAGCCGGCCGAGCTTCGCGGCCTTAAAATCGGTCTGATGCTGGACGCCGGCTGTGGCGCGCCGGCAACGGCGGAAGTGCGGGCCGCCGTCGAAAACGCGGCGCGCGACTTCGCGCGCGCCGGCGCGCGCATCGAGACGATCGCGCCGTTCCTCAATCAGGCAATGCTCGATGGCTGGGATCGTTTCTTTCGAATGCGCTCGTTTCTCGACCTGAAGGCGCTGCCTGTTGAACGGCGCGAGAAAGTGCTGCCTTTCATCCGCGCCTGGGCGGGTTCAGCAGAGCCTTTTTCCGGCGAGGACGTGTTCGCCGGGTATAACCAGATCATGACCATGCGGCGGGCGACCGTCGCGGCGACGGAAGACTATGATTTCGTACTTTCGCCGACGGCGCCGATGATCGCCTATCCCGCCGAAGACGCGATGCCGAGCAACGATCCCCTCAATCCATTCGTTCATATCAATTTCACGCTTCCGTTCAGCGTGTCGGAGCAGCCGGCGGCTTCGATCAATTGCGCCTATTCGGCCGAAGGCCTGCCGATCGGCTTGCAAATCGTCGGCCGACGCTTCGACGATGTCGGCGTGCTCGCCGTGTCGCGCGCCTTCGAAGACTTCGGTCGCGCGCGACCGTGGCCGGAGCCGCCGGCGAGCGCTTGAAACGGAAGGAAGCGCCTAAGCTGCGGCAGCGAGACGCGTGTCGACCAGTTTCCGCAAGGAAGCCAGATCATGCGCGAAAGTGCGGATGCCTTCGGCGAGCTTTTCCGTCGCCATCGCGTCCTCGTTCATCATCCAGCGGAACTGCTTTTCGTCGAGATCGAGCTTGGCAAGGTTAGTTTGAGGCTCTTTGACGCCGGTCGGCGACAATTTGCGCTCGAGCGGGCCCTCTTGGTGCGTAAGTTGATCAAGCAATTGGGGCGAAATGGTCAGCCGGTCGCAACCCGCCAGGGCCTCGATCTCGCCGATGTTGCGGAAGGAGGCGCCCATGACCACGGTCTTGATCCCATTCGCCTTGTAATAGGCGTAGATTTTGCGAACCGAGAGGACCCCAGGGTCGGTCTCAGACGTGTAAGGCCCGCCGCCGTTCTTGACATGCCAGTCGAGAATCCGCCCGACGAACGGCGATATGAGAAAAGCGCCGGCTTCGGCGGCGGCGGCGGCTTGGGCGAGTGAGAACAGCAGCGTCATGTTGCAGTCGATCTTTTCCTTTTGCAGCGCGGCGGCGGCTTGAACGCCCTCCCAGGTGGCCGCGAGCTTGATCAGAATGCGCTCGCGCGACACGCCGCGGCTTTCGTAGTCGGCGATCAGCGAACGGGCCTTGGCGATCGAACCGGCGGTGTCGAAGGAAAGATCGGCGTTGACTTCGGTGGACACGCGGCCGGGCACGATCTTGGTGAGTTCCGTTCCGAAATTGACGGCGAGACGGTCGGTGACGGCGCTTGGCGGGGCGGCGCGTCGGCGACCCCATTGCACCGCCTCTTCGACGAGATGGGCGTAGGCCGGCGATTGCGTCGCCTTGAGGATCAAGGTCGGATTGGTGGTGGAATCCGTCGGTTTGAAGGCGCGAATGGCCTCCATGTCGCCTGTGTCGGCGACCACCGTGCTCATTGCGCGTAGGGCTTCGAGCTTGGACGTCATGGCGCAATCTCCTTGTTTTCCGGCCTCAAATTTGGGCCTCGAAGAGCCGCGATGCAAGGCCTTTCGCCATCCGCGCGGGGCGCTCCGCCGCGCTTCGCGCCGGCATGGCGATAAGCCGGCAATTGCCGCGCGCCCCGGCGCCGTCGTACATATATTGCGTCATACAGGGCTCAGATCGGCGGGATCGGAGGGTTGACGGCGCGCGGGAATCGCGCCGAGGAGATCGGCTTCGGCGGGCGCAGATTGTCGCAGCGCAACAATCCCAGGAGCAATTGCGTTGCAATTTAGTCGCGCGTCTTCGCCTCGTAGCGCCTTGGTCAAATAGTCGCGTTGACGGCGATGCAGCCTAGCCTATGATAGTCTTTTAAAATCTGCGTGCTCGACGTCCGAGAGGCGTTGGCGATCGCCAAAAAAAGGGGGACGCGGCGATGGCGGGGGCTTCGCGCGCGCAAAATATGAGAAAGCGGAAATTCGCCGCGCGCGGCGGCGCCGAATTGCAGTTCTCGGAACTCGGATTCGGCGGAGCGCCGCTCGGCAATATGTACCGTCCGTTGACGGAGAAAGAGGCGCGCGCGACGCTCGACGCCGCGTGGAACGCCGGCTGTCGCCACTATGACACCGCGCCGCTCTATGGCCTCGGTCTCTCCGAGACCCGTCTCAACGGCTTTCTGCGCGCCAAGCCGCGCGACGCCTATCTCATTTCGACGAAGATCGGCCGCTTGCTTGAGTTGTCGACGCCGCAGGAGCGGACGCGCCGGGATCAGTTTTTCGAAGTACCGGCGCGCACCGAGCGCTTCGACTATTCTTATGACGGCGTGATGCGCTCGCTCGAATTCTCGCTCGAGCGCCTTGGTCTCGACCGCATCGACATCGTCTATGCGCATGACGTCGACATTTCGACGCATGGCACGAAAGAGGCGGCCGACCAGCGCATCAGGGAGTTAATGGCCGGAGGCTACAAGGCGCTGGCCAAGTTGCGCGACAGCGGCGCGATCAAAGCAATCGGCGCTGGCATCAACGACTGGGAGATCGCCGAACAGCTCGCCCGTGCGGCCGATTTCGACATTTTCCTCCTCGCCGGCCGCTACACCTTGCTCGAGCAGGAAGCGCTCAATAGCTTTCTGCCCTATTGCATCGAGAAGAAGATCGGCGTCGTCATCGGCGGCCCGTTCAATTCCGGCATTCTCGCGACCGGGCCGAAACCCGGCGCCTATTACAACTATCAACCGGCGCCAAAGACGATCCTCGAGCGCGTCGCCAGGATTCAGGCGATCTGCGCCCACCATAAGGTGAAGCTGGCCGAGGCGGCCCTGCGCTTTCCCTTGAGCCATCCGGCGATCGTCTCTGTCATCCCCGGCGGCCAGAAACCGAGCGAAGTTCGCCGCAACGCCGAGATGCTCGCGGTTAAAATCCCTCCGGCGCTTTGGCGCGATCTCAAGGCTGCGGGCTTGATGCACGCCGACGCGCCGACCCCACGCTAATCCCACGTGCTCCTTAAGGTAAGGGGTGTTCGATGCTCAAGGGACTTGATCCGCTTCTCTCGCCCGACCTTCTTCAGGCGTTGCGCGCCATGGGACATGGCGACGAATTGGCGATCGTCGACGCCAATTATCCATCGAGCTCGGCAGGACCGGAACTCATTCGCCTCGATGCGGTGAGCGCGACAGCGGCGCTCGACGCCGTTCTGTCGGTCATGCCGCTCGACGATTTCGCGCCGGACGCCTGCTGGACCATGACGCCGGTCGAGAAGGGCACCAAGGAGCCTGCGATCTTCGATGAATTCCGCGGCGTGATCGCCCGACGGGAGGGCGAGAAATTCAAACTTGCGGCGCTGGAGCGGTTCAAATTCTATGAGCGGGCCGGCGAGTGCTTCGCGATCGTTGCGACCGGCGAGCGGCGGCTCTATGGAAACATCATCCTCAAGAAGGGCATCATCCGACCCGACTAGCCGCGGCGAACGTGACGACGATGTTGCGAGGAAAGAGCCCAGCGCCATGACCGCCGAGAGACGACGCGTCAAAGTCAATGACCTCGACATGGCTGTCGTCGAACAAGGCGTCGGGCCGCTCGTGCTCCTTTGTCACGGCTGGCCGGAGCTCTCCTATTCCTGGCGCCGACAGATTCCCTTTCTCGCCTCGGCGGGATACCGCGTCGTCGCGCCGGATATGCGCGGCTATGGCGATACGAGCGCGCCGGCCGCGATCGAGGCCTACTCGATCTTCGACCTCGTCGGCGACATGGTCGCGCTCATAGCCGCCCTCGACGAGCGTCGCGCGATCGTGATCGGTCACGATTGGGGCGCAAATGTCGCCTGGCATTGCGCGCTCTTGCGCCCCGACCTCTTCACTGCGGTTGCAGGATTAAGCGTGCCGCCGGGGCGACGCAGCGCGGCGGCGCCGCTCGACATCCTGCGGCGCAAAGGCGTCGAGCTATTGGCGCTACTTCCAGCCGCCCGGCCTCGCCGAAGCCGAGTTCGAGCGCGACGTCGCCCATTCAATGCGCGCCGCGTTCTATGGCCGCGGCGTCCAGCTCATCATGAAGCCCGGCAAGGGTTTTCTCGAGGAAGCGAGAATTCCAGAGACGCCGCCGTCCTGGCTCGACGAAGCCGACATCGCCCATTACGTCGAGGTCTTCCAGCGCACGGGTTTTCGCGGCGGCCTCAACTGGTATCGCAATCTCGATCGCAACTGGGCGCTGACGGCGCCATGGCAGGACGCGAAGATCGCGCAACCGTCTCTCTTCATCGCCGGTTCGCGGGACGGGGTCATAACCGGACCCATTGGCGAAACGCGACTTAAGGAGATGGAGACGATCGTATCCGACCTGCGCGGCAAGATCATACTCGAGGGCGCCGGCCATTGGATCCAGCAGGAGCGGGCCGAGGAGGTCAACAAGGCCTTGCTGGCGTTCTTGCGCGGACTTTGAATGGCGCGGCCGCGGCGCCGCTGCGGCGCTTTTACTCCCTCGAACCGAGGCCGGCCTCCCCCGCGCGCAGCCGCTCCGGGCCCAGAGAGGCGCGATGGGCGGCAAGATCCGTGACCGAAGCGACGAGACGCGGCGAAGCGCGCTTATAGCTCGGGATGGCTTCGGCGAAGATGCGTTCAGCCGCGGCGCGATCGCCGGATTGCGCCGCGCTCGCAAGCTCGGCGAGCCAGCGGGTCATCGCCGTGCGCTCGACGTTCGGGGTCTGCGCGGCGGTAACGCCTTCGACTCCGATGTCGACGACCGGCTCATCGCCGGAGAAAAGAAACTCGTTCATGCGTTCGCCGTTGCGAACGCCGGTGAACACGATGTCGATATCGATGCGCGGCTCATAGCCGGCGAGGCGGATCATGCGTTCGGCAAGATCGAGGATGCGCGCGGGCTGGCCCATCTTGAGGACGTAGACCGAGGCGCGCGATGCGCCGCCGGCGTCTGAGGCGGCGTGCGCTGCGGCGGTGAGGACGAGATCGACGGCCTCGCGCACTGTCATGAAGTAGCGCACCATGTCGGGGTGAGTGACGGTCACCGGTCCGCCGCGCTCGATCTGCGCCTTGAACTTCGGCACCACCGAGCCGACGGAACCCAACACGTTGCCGAACCGCACCGAAATGATGCGCGGCGCGCCGACCCGCGCCGGTCCGCCGTCGACGAGTTGTCCGTACATTTCCGAAAGGCGTTTGGTCGCGCCGAGCACCGAGACGGGGTCGACCGCCTTGTCGGTCGAGATCAATACGGCCGCCGCGCCGACAGCGACCGCGGCGTCGACGACGCTGGCCGAGCCGAACACATTGGTCTTCAAGCCTTCGGCCCAATCGAGTTCGAGCTGCGGCAATTGCTTGAGCGCCGCCGCATGGAAGACGATGTCGGGTTTGAAATCGTTGAACAGCGTCGCAATGCGCGAGCGGTCGCGTACGTCCGCGACGGTCAGGCCAATGCGGGCGCCGGCGTACAATCGCGAGAGCGTTTCTCCGATGGCGAAGAGCGCCGGCTCGGAATTGTCGATGACCAGCAAGTCCACCGCGCCGAGCGCGGCGACGCAGGCGCAAATCTCCGAGCCGATCGAGCCGCCGCCGCCCGTAACGACGACGCGCCGGCCGCGAATGAACGCGGCGAGGCGCGCGCGGTCGGTTTCGACGGTGCGCCGAAACAGCAAATCCTCGATGTCAACCGGCGTCAGAGACGAGCCGCCGCCGAATTCGATCGTTTGCAGACGCGACAAGGCGATGCCGAGCTGGCGCGCCGTGGAGACGAGACGCTCCGACTCGGCGCCTGTCGCATATTCGCTCGGGGCGAAGACGAGCCGCGCGATCGGCCGGCCTTCCTCATTGGCTTCGCCGACAATCCGTTCAAGGTCGTCATAGCCCCCTAAAACCGGGACGCCGCGGATCGATGCGCCGCGATCGGAGGCGCGGGGGGACAGCACGCCGCGCGGCACGAAGCGGCGGCGCATCCCCTCCTCCAGCGAGCGCAGCACGATTTCCGCTTCGCCGGCGCGACCCAGCACCAGGATCGCCGGCGCGTCCTCGCGCCGGCCAGCGCGCCGCGCCTGAACGAAGCGCCAGTAGCGATAGGCGATGCGGGGGCCGCCAAGCAGCAGCATCTGCAATATGCCGTAGAGGAAGCAAACCTTTTCGCCGAAAACGAAGCCGTGCACGATGTCGCGCGCGACAATGCCGAGATCGACAACGACCAGCGTCACCGCCAAGACGCAGGCGACGCGGAAAATGTTGAAAAGATCCGGCAGCGAGGCGAAGCGCCACTTG
>DASZFX010000121.1:0-2135 GCA_035939375.1 Roseiarcus sp. | reverse complement strand
GGCGATCGAATCATCGCGCCGCCTGCCGAAATCGCCGGTCACGTCACCCATCACAAAAGCGGCGCGGCCGGCCTTTATGGGCTCGAGATCGTGGAAGCGCCGATCGACGCCAAAAGCTTCACGGTCGATGTCGACGCGCTGCGTTCGCTTGCGCTTCAGACGCGGGCGAAGCTCATCACGATCGGCGGCAGCCTCAATCTGTTTCCCCATCCGCTGCGCGAAATACGGGCGATCGCGGACGAGATCGGCGCAAAAGTACTTTTCGACGCCGCGCATATCTGCGGCATGATCGCCGGCGGCGAATGGCCCAATCCGCTCGATGAGGGCGCCCATCTGATGACGATGAGCGCCTATAAGAGCCTCGGCGGCCCGCCCTCCGGCCTGGTCCTGACCAACGATCCGGCGCTTGCCGAGCGCATCGAGCAAATCGCCTATCCCGGCCTTACCGCCAATTTCGATCTCGGCAAGACCGCAGCTTTGGCGATCGCGCTGCTCGATTGGCGGACGTACGGCCCCGCCTATGCGCAAGCGATGCGCGAGACGGCGCAAAGCCTGGCGCACGAACTTTCGCGACGCGGGCTCGATCTTTACGCCGCGGACGACGGCGCCACCCATTCGCATCAATTCGCGCTCCTCGCCGCGCGCTGGGGCGGCGGCCAGGCCGCCGCGAAGCTGCTGCGCCGCGCCAATATCTTGACGAGCGGCATCGGCTTGCCCGTCGCGCCGGTCGAAGGCGATCTCAACGGCTTGCGGATGGGCGCGCCCGAGATCACGCGCTGGGGCATGGCGCCGGAGCATATGCCGGAGCTCGCCGGGTTGATCGCCCGGGTCTTGGTCGGCAATGAGGCGGCGGAGGCGGTGGCGAGAGACGTGCAAGTCTTCCGGCGACGATTTCGGACGCTGAAATTCGTGCGATGAGCGCTTGCGCAGGCGTTCGGCTAGAGCGCCTCGCCGGTCCTTTGCTTGCCTTCCATTGGATCGAGGCCGCCGCGGCTCAGGGTTTTTTCGTCATTCCCGCCTTCGGCGCCGTGCTTGCCTCACTTTCGCAGATACTTCACAACGGGAAATTCATGACCCTGCCCCGCAACAACGCCGGCGCCCCGACGCGCACCGTAAGCCTCGACTATCTGCGCGGCTTCGTCACGCTCCTTGTCGTTCTCTACCATTCCTTCCTCGGCTACATGGCTTTGCTGCCATCCTCAGCGCCACTCTCCACCGGCATGTGGCGCTCCATTCCGATTGTCGACCAGGAAAAATGGCTTGGCTTCGACGCTTTCGTCACCCTCAACAACACCTATTTCATGTCGCTGATGTTTCTCCTCTCCGGTCTGTTCGTCTGGAGCAGCCTGAAGCGCAAGGGCGCGGCGGAGTTCCTGCGCGATCGCTGGACGCGGCTCGGGCTGCCGTACCTCTTCTGCCTATTGGTCCTCGCGCCGCTGGCCTACTATGCCGCAAATCTCGCCGGCGGCGATCAAGAAGGGCCGGCCGCTTTCTGGCTGCGCTTTCTGCCGATGGGCGCGCACGGGCTCACCGGCCCGGCTTGGTTTCTTTGGATGCTTTTGGCTTTCGACGCGCTCGCCGCCCTCGTCTTCACAACAGCCCCGAAGGCCGACGGCGTTCTTGCCCGCTTCGCCGCGCTTGGGCAACGGCCGCCGATACTGTTTCTCCTATTGGTCGTGCTGTCAGGCCTCGCCTACCTGCCCTTGGCGGCGATTTTCGGCGTGGAGCCATGGACCAACCTTGGCCCCTTCTCGTTTCAGCTTTCGCGGCCTTTGCACTATTTGCTCTATTTTGCGGTCGGCGTCGCGCTTGGCGCGGCCGGAGTAAGTCAGGGCCTGTTCGCGCCCGATGGGCGCCTCGCCAGCCGCTGGTCTCTATGGGCGTTGCTCGCGGTCGCGCTCGCCGGCTGCTTTCTCGGCCTCGCTGGCAAGGCGCAGACGGCGACCGGCGAAGCGCAGCAAATACTGGAAATGATCCAGAGCGTTGTTTGGGTGGTCTCCTGCGCGGCGTCGAGCTTCGCGCTGATCGCCGTCTTCGTCCGCTTCATGCACAAGCCCGATCCGGTCTGGGCCAGCTTCAGCGCCAACGCCTATGGGATCTATCTCGTTCACTACGCAATCGTGGTCTGGCTGCAA
>DASZFX010000120.1:0-7911 GCA_035939375.1 Roseiarcus sp. | reverse complement strand
GCCGCCGGCGAGGTCCATAGCCTCGGCGCTGCGCTGCACCGGCTGCATGACAAATGGGGCGCAATCGTCGCCTTCGGCGTGTTGCTCACCGTGTTGGGGCTCGCGGCGGTGGCTTTTGCGATCGCGGCGACAAAGGCGACGGTGGTCGTCAATGGCGTGGTCTTTCTCATCGCCGGCGTCGCCGAGATTGGCGTCGGCATGCATTCGCAAGGCTGGGGCCGCTTTTTCTTCTGGGTGATCGGCGGCCTGCTTTATCTGATCTCGGGCCTGATCTGCATTTTCAATCCTGATCTCGCCTCGCTTGTTTTGACCTTGATGCTCGGCGCCGGCCTGATCGCCGCAGGCATCGTGCGCATCGTGCTCGGCTTTCAACTCCCCCACGATCACCCGCGCGCCCTCGTCTTCCTCGCCGGCGCGGTGACCGCCCTCCTCGGGCTCATCATCGTCGGCCATTGGCCGGCGGACAGCGTTCTGGTCCTTGGAACATTGCTAGGGATCGACCTGCTGTTCCACGGGGCTGGCTGGGTGAGCTTCGGCCTTGGCCTGCGCGCTCGGCGCTGAAGCAGCTATGAGGCGCCGAGCCGCGGCCTGGGCGCGCCTCCGGCCTTGGAACGAAACGGGTTTGCGAGCCGTTTGCAGCCGCGAGCGCGCGTCCGGTTAGGGGAGCGATGATGACGAAATGGGTCTATTCCTTCGGCGGCGGCGCGGCCGAAGGCAAGGGCGCGATGCGCGACCTTCTCGGCGGCAAGGGGGCCAATCTCGCCGAAATGGCCAATCTCGGCCTGCCGGTGCCGCCCGGATTCACCATCACCACCGAGGTCTGCGCTTTTTTCTACGCCAACGCCAAAACCTATCCAGCGGCCCTGAAGGAGGCGGTCGAGGCGGCGCTGCAACGCCTCGGCAAGCTGACGGGCCGCGTCTTCGGCGATTCCGACAATCCCCTGCTCGTTTCTGTCCGCTCCGGCGCCCGAGCGTCGATGCCGGGCATGATGGATACCGTACTGAACCTCGGCCTTAACGACGCCTCGGTGAAGACGCTGGCGGCGAATTCCGGCGACGAGCGTTTCGCCTACGACAGCTATCGCCGCTTCATCCAGATGTACTCCAACGTCGTGCTGGAGATCGATCATCATAGTTTCGAAGAGATTCTCGAACAGCGGAAGGAACGCAACGGCTCCGTCCTCGACACCGATTTGACGGCCGAAGACTGGCGCGAGGTCGTCGTCGAATACAAGGCGAAGGTCGAAGCGGCGAGCGGCAAGCCTTTCCCTCAGAACCCGCGCGACCAATTATGGGGCGCGATCGGCGCCGTCTTCTCGTCCTGGATGAACCAGCGCGCCATTACCTACCGCCGCCTCCATGCGATTCCCGAGACTTGGGGCACGGCGGTCAATGTCCAGGCCATGGTCTTCGGCAATATGGGCGAGACGTCGGCGACCGGCGTCGCTTTCACGCGCAACCCTTCAACCGGCGCCAAGGAGCTCTACGGCGAATTCCTGGTCAACGCCCAGGGCGAGGACGTCGTCGCCGGCATTCGCACGCCGCAGAACATCACCGAGGCCGCCCGTCGCGCCGCCCGCGCCGACAGCCCGTCGCTTGAAGGGCTCATGCCCGACGTCTTCCGGCAGTTCCGCGAAACGACCGAGCGCCTTGAAAAACATTACCGCGACATGCAGGACCTCGA
This sequence comes from Roseiarcus sp., assembly GCA_035939375.1. GTDB lineage: Bacteria > Pseudomonadota > Alphaproteobacteria > Rhizobiales > Beijerinckiaceae > Roseiarcus. The sequence continues at coordinate 6,227 of DASZFX010000120.1, read as the reverse complement.
ATTCACCGTCGAACGCGGCAAGCTCTGGATGCTGCAAACCCGCAACGGCAAGCGCACCGCGCGCGCGGCTTTACGCATCGCCGTCGATATGGCCGGCGAAGGACTGATCTCTGAAAGCGAAGCGGTGCTGCGTGTCGAACCCTCTTCGCTCGATCAGTTGCTGCATCCAACTCTCGATCCGACCGCGCCGCGAACGCAACTCGCGGTCGGCCTTCCCGCCTCGCCGGGCGCAGCGAGCGGCGAGATCGTCTTTTCCGCGGACGAGGCGGAGGACTCGAAGAACCGCGGCCGCAAGGTGATCCTGGTGCGGGTCGAGACGTCGCCGGAAGATATTCACGGCATGAACGCCGCGGAGGGGATTCTCACAACGCGCGGCGGCATGACGTCCCATGCGGCGGTCGTCGCGCGCGGCATGGGCAAGCCTTGCGTCTCGGGCGCCGGCGCCGTGCGCGTCGATTATGCGGCGCAGACGCTGACCGCCGCAGGCGTCACCTTGAAGAAGGGCGACACGATCACCATCGATGGCGGCGACGGCCAGGTGCTGCAAGGCGCGGTCGCGATGGTCAAGCCCGAACTGACCGGCGAATTCCTGACCCTGATGGGCTGGGCGGACGCGCATCGGCGGATGAAGGTTCGCGCCAACGCCGAGACGCCGAATGACGCCCGCGTCGCCCGCGAGTTCGGCGCCGAGGGCATCGGCCTTTGCCGCACCGAACATATGTTCTTCGACGGCGAGCGCATCGTCGCGGTTCGCCAGATGATCCTTTCGACCGACGAAGCGGGTCGGCGCGCCGCGCTCGCCAAATTGCTGCCGATGCAGCGCAAGGATTTTGCCGAACTTTTCGAGATCATGACCGGCCTTCCGGTGACGATCCGCCTGCTTGATCCGCCGCTGCATGAATTCCTTCCCCATGGCGAAACGGAAATCATCGAAGTCGCCCAGGCGATGGGCGTAACGGCCGAGAAGCTGCGCACGCGGGCGAGCGAATTGCACGAAGTCAATCCGATGCTCGGCTTTCGCGGCGTACGCCTTGCGATCCGCTATCCGGAAATCGCCGAAATGCAGGCGCGCGCGATTTTCGAGGGCGCGGTCGCGGCGGGTCGCAAGACCGGCGCGGCCGTCGCGGCCGAGATCATGATCCCGCTGGTGATGACGCGCGCCGAACTCGATCAGACGAAGGCTCGCATCGTCGCCATGGCCGAGGCCGTCGCCAAGGAGAGCGGCGTCGTTGTCCCTTATACAATCGGTACGATGATCGAGCTGCCGCGCGCCGCGTTGCTGGCCGGCGACATTGCGCAGGCCGCGGAATTCTTTTCCTTCGGCACCAACGACTTGACGCAGACGACGCTCGGCGTCTCGCGCGATGACGCCGCTTCGTTCCTAGGCCCCTATACCGCGCGCGGCATTCTTCCCGCCGATCCTTTCGTTACGATCGATCAGGAGGGCGTCGGCGAATTGCTGCGGCTCGCCGCCGAGCGCGGCCGCGCGGCGCGGCCGTCGCTCAAGCTCGGCATTTGCGGGGAACATGGCGGCGATCCGGCGAGCATCGCCTTCTGCGAAAGCCTCGGCCTCGACTATGTGTCGTGCTCGCCCTTCCGCGTTCCGATCGCCCGTCTTGCGGCGGCGCAGGCCGCCCTCGGCAAGACGGCGGCTTCGACAGCGTAGCAAGCGCTTTCGCGTCTCACCGCAGATAGAGGTACTGGGCGATCAGCGCGAGAATGAGCGCGCCGATCAGCCCGGCGATGAAGATTGCGCGACGTGCGGGCGTGCGCAGGACAATGTCGCCTTGCCGCGCTTTGTGGGCGGGATAAGTCTTGGGTCCGGTGTTCTCCTCTTGCGCCATGGCGCTCTCCCAAAGACCGGCGCGCAACCTCGTTTCAGTCTTGGATGCAACCGATCGCGCGGCCCGATGTTCCGCCGGCGGTTCAGTGAGACCCGCGCGGGCGCGAGGCCCAGACAAAGGCGGACCCCGCGGCCATCAGCAGGCACGTTGCGATGAACACCGCGCGCATGCCGAAATGGCCGCCGATGAACCCGCCGGCGAGCGGTCCGACGACCTGGCCGGCATATTGCGACGAGGTCGAATAGCCGAGCATCGCGCCGGCGATGGAATCAGGCGCGCTATGGCGGATGATCGCGGCGATGCAGGGCAGCAATCCGCCGAGCGCCAGCCCCGTCAGAAAGCGCAGGAACACGAGCTGCCAAGCGTTGGTCACGAAGGCCTGCGGGATCAGGAGCAGCGCACACGCCGCAAGGCCGCCGGCGATCACCGTCCAATGACCGACGCGATCGGCAAGCCTGCCGAGGCGCGAAGCGGAAAGAATGCTCCCCAGCGCCGCCGCCGACATGGCGAGGCCGGCGAATGTCGTCACCTTGGCCGGATCGACCGCCAGTTCCTGAACATAGAGCGTGATGATCGGCTCGATCGACATATTGGCGAGCATCAGCATCAGGCCTGTCGCCAGCATGGCGATGATCGGCCGCCTGTCGGGCAAAGCCGCCCAGCCGCCGCCGGCTCTGGCCCGCGCCGCCGCGGGCCGCGGCGCTTCCTTGATCAGGAGGGTCGTCGCAAGAAAAGCCACGAAGATCACGCCGCCGGCGAGCCAGAATGTCGCGCGGATGCCGATCAGGGGCGGCAGGAAGCCGCCGATCAGGGGGCCGACGAGATTGCCGGCCATGATGCCGCTGGTCAAAGCCCCTAGCGCCCAGCCCGCCTGGCTCTTCGGCGTTTGGGTCGCAACGAGAGTGATCGAACCCGACGAATAGCCGCCGAGGAAGCCGACGAGGAGGCGCAGAAACAACAATTGCCAGACGTCATGGGCCGTGCCGATCAGCGACATGACGATCGCCATGCCGAGACTGGCGCGGATCAGCATCAACTTGCGGCCATAGCGGTCGGCGAGCCGGCCCCAGAGCGGCGCGACAAGGCCGGCGGCGAAGAAAGTCACGCCGTAAACCGCCCCCGACCATTGTGCGACGGCCGTGCGGTCCGTAACGCCGAGCTCCTCGATATAGAACGGCAAGAACGGCAAGAGCAGCGACATCGCAACGAGGGTCGTGAAGGAGCCGGCAAGGCAAACGGCGAGATTGCGCCGCCAATGGACGGATTCGCCGGCGTCAAAATCGGCTTCGGTCAGGGCGCTCATGCTTTGCTCAGGCGGCTGTGCTCGGGGCGCTGGATTTCAACCGGCCATCGTCTATTATACAGTACCCCTGATTGACAGGTAAACTGTATAATGGATACGATCGAGGGTATCGCCGCCCGCCTGCGCGTCGTGGTCCGGCTTCTCTACCGGCGGGTCCAGACCGAGACCGGCGAGGGCAGCCCGACCCGCTCGGAAGCGGCCGCGCTTGCTTGGCTCGACGAGCGGGGGCCGATGACGCTCGGCGCCCTCGCTGAGCTTGAGCAGGTCCGCCAACAATCGATGAGCCAGAGCGTGGACGCCCTGCAGGAGCGCGGCTGGGCGACGCGCACGCCCGATCCGAAGGACCGACGTCAGGTCACTATCGCCCTCACCGGCGCCGGCCGGGAGGCGCTCGAAATCGCCCGCCGGATGCGCCAGGCCTGGATCGTCGATGCGATGACAAGGCTGCTCGACGCCAAGGAGCGCCGAATGCTGGCGCAATCGCTCGACCTCCTCGAACGGATCGCCCGCGCCGAGCGCAAGTGACCGAGCGCTCGACAAACGAGTCCCCGACAAAAATGTGACGAACGGCTTGATCGATCGCAACCTGCGTGGCCAAGTGCCGACCGGCGCCGCGTCGTTTTCGAATCGGCGGCAGCCAGCGAGCGCATCGGGGGGAACGTCCATGACTCTGACGGCTGCACAGAAGAAAACGGTGCTCGCTTCCTTCCTCGGCTGGATGCTCGACGCTTTCGATTTCTTCATTCTCGTCTTCGTTCTCGGCGACATCGCCAAAGAACTCGGCGCGGTCGAAGTATTCGGCGTGTCCTTCGAAGTCTCCTGGGCGATATTCTTTACGCTGGCGACGCGATTTATCGGGGCCTTCATTTTTGGACGGATCGGCGACAGGTTCGGCCGCAAGCCGGCGCTGATGCTCGACATCATCTGCTATTCCCTGTTCGGAGCCGCCGCCGCTTTCTCGCCCAATCTGATCGTCTTCTTTCTGTTGCGCGCCCTCTTTGGCGTGGCGATGGGGGGCGAATGGGGCCTCGGCAGCTCGCTGGCCATGGAATCCATTCCGCCGCAGGCGCGCGGCTTGGTGTCGGGCATCCTGCAATGCGGCTATCCGACGGGCTATCTCCTTGCCTCGATCGCCTATGGCCTGCTCTATCACTTACAGATCGGCGATTTCGTCGTCGGCTGGCGCGCCATGTTCCTGCTCAGCATCCTGCCCGCCTTCGCGGTTCTCTTCATTCGTTCGCATGTCCCGGAATCGCCGGCCTTCGTCGAGGCGCAGAAGGCTCCAAGGGCCGGTCTCATCGAGACCTTGACCGCCAATTGGGGCATCGCGCTCTACGCCGTCGTACTCATGATGTGCTTCAACTTCTTCAGCCACGGCACGCAGGACCTCTATCCGAGGTTCTTGCAGACGCAGCATCAGTTCGATCATACGACGGTCAGTGCGATCAGCATCGTCGCCAATATCGGCGCTATCGTCGGCGGACTGTTTTTCGGCCATGTCTCCGAAAGGATCGGCCGGTTGAATGCGATCACCATCGCCAGTCTCATAGCTTTGCCGGCGATCCCTCTCTGGGCCTATTCATCGACGCCTCTCATGCTCGCGCTTGGCGCCTTCGTGATGCAGATCGCGGTGCAGGGCGCCTGGGGCGTCATTCCCGCCCATCTCAACGAACTTTCGCCCGGGCCGGTGCGAGCGACGCTGCCCGCCTTCGTCTACCAGGCGGGCAATTTTCTCGCCGCGGTCAACGGGCCGATACAGACGAATATCGCCCAATCCAACGGCAATAATTACAGCCTCGCCCTGGCGCTCGTGGTGGGCATTGTCGCCGTGGCGATCGTCATCGTCATCCGCTTTAGCCCGGAGCGGCGCGGCGAGGTCCTATCCGTCGCCCATTGAGGCAAAAACGGCGGCGACGCTCACGCGGCCAATCTCGCCGCCAATCTCGCCGCAACGAACGATCGCTAGCGCTAGCCCTTACCAGTTCCGCCGATCGTTCGTTGCTCCGCCCGCGCAGCTGCGCCATGCTGACCAAAGGCTGTGGCTGTCCCTGGATGAACGAAGGGGGTCAGGTCACTTGTGACCACAGGCGAAACGCCGCGCTCCTTGCCGTAGCGTATCGCCATAAGGATTAGCGCCACCGCGTCCCAACGCGGGGGAGACGCGCCGTGAACTACTCGCAGCGGCTCAAGGCCAGTTTCAGCGCTGAGCCTGCCGCAACCGCATCCGTCGTCGCCGGAATGACGACGGTCCTGTCCGGCGGCAGAGTCTTCCAATATTGCGGCTTGTCGCGCTTGTGCGGCCTGATTGAAATCTTCCCCTCGGACCTTTCGGCCCGACACCAATCCATGTTCTTGTAAGCATCACGCTTGGTCTTATAGCCGTAGCGACGCATAAAGTCCTTCTGCCAATTCCGATAACATCGCATATATCGCTCTGCTTTTGAGAATTCAGGCTCGTCGCGGGGCCAGATGAATCGGCTCCGGTCCAGCGACTCCAGCAGCGCCTGGCCCAAGGCCTCGTCGGTCGCATCCGGCGCCAGATAGATCACGAAGCCCTCGTCTTCACGTTGAATGTGGCGGTATCCGGACAGCGGCTCGACGGAAATGAACCTCTCCGTCCGGTGGACGTCAGCCCACTGGGCGAACGGCAAACGCTCAACGCCGCGTTCTCGGCAGTAGCGTAGGCCCATGCAGGGGCGGGAAATTTCCAAATTGTATGTTCTCTTTTTGTTCTTGTCTCGCATTGGCATATTATACTTGACATACCCAGCCCCATGATCTAATGTTTGGGCGATCGGAGTCGAGACACATGCCCAGACCCAAGATTTTCATTCCCCATCTGATTGAGCCTCATTCAAGCAACGTTCGTTCTGATCCCTATAATCATGAGCGGTTCCAACTGATGTTTTTGACGGGCGAACAGGACGTGCATTACGTCTTGATGTCTCGGGATGAACTCCAAAAGTTGGATCGCGACATTCAGCGAGTATTGAAAGAACCGTCGCCAATTTCTCAGTCTTAGTAAGGCGACTGTTCTCCCATTTCCCCGAACACATGATGCAAGAGCATTCAGTCATGGC
>DASZFX010000119.1:0-5244 GCA_035939375.1 Roseiarcus sp. | reverse complement strand
CATGACGACGCTGCTCGATTCCGCCGCGCAGGTCATGTCGCCCTTCACCACCGCGACCATGACGCTGATTGTATCGGAAGTGACCACGAACGCCGCTAGCGCCGGCACGATCACCTGGAGCTCGGCCCTTACAGGCTCTGGATATGCTGTCGGAAGCGCAGTCACCCTGCCAGGGTCGGTCGCGCAGCCAAACATTTCGGTGATCTGGGGCCACGCGATCTATGTCTACACGCCGACGATAGGATATGAGGTATCCGGTTCGTTCAACCTAACGGACGACATCTATCTGATGCCCCGGCTGTCGACGACGATCCAGGCCAATCAGCCCTCCTCGACCTGCGCGAGCTGACGCGGGCGGCCCCTTCAGCGACGTAAATTCCGACCTCCGCAGGTCCGTCGCAACGCCGTGCATGGCCTCCCCGCCCAGAGTTCATCTCACCCTTCGTCTCCCGCAAGAGCCAAGGTCGCGACAGGTGAGCGCTGCGATCGGGCGCTCGGACGACGCGAATATTTGACGAACCCGTGCCCCTGTCGTTGGGTCGAGCCTGCTGCGCGCGCCCCCGAGGCCAATTGGTCATTGCTGAAGACTATCCCAGTCGCAGTCGCATTCGCCGTCGACGCGTCGCATCGCGCTGCGAAATCCCTTCATGAAGCCCGGACGCCGGGCGGACGATCTTTATACTGAGAACGTCGTTTCTGGCCGGCGGCGTCTGAGGCGCGGCAGCGGTCAAGCTCGTCGAGCGTCATTTTGGCTCGCGCTCACACGATGCGGCTTTGACGGATTGCTGCGATTTTCATCACATCGTCCGAAAGCCAAACCGACGCCCCCGGACTTGAACCGAAGCGGCGCCGCTCAGCGTCGCTCGGGGTCGTCAAGACGTCTGGTTACGAATAGTGGCGTCTCTATCGGGCCCGGCGCCGCCGGAGAGCGTCCGGCGGCGCGTTCGCTTCCTACTGAGTGAGGTGCGACGTCGCCAGAGCCTGGGCGAACAGGGCTTCCATGGCCGCGGTGATGTCCTGGTCGACGGTCACCTCGAAGTAGAGGCCCGGCGAAGCGCAGCTCTGCAGATTGCTCCCGATATTGGGCTGGAACGGAGCAATATAGGTATTGTACCAGGAATTCGTCGGCAACGGCAGGTATTCCGTATAAAGGATGGCGATACGGATGCCGCGGTTCTTGATCGTGGTGCAGTTCGAAGTGCCCATCAGCGACTGAACGCGCGAACCACCGACCGTCTCATCCTCGACGCCGTCGGTGACGATGAAGAGGACCTCCATCGGCGAATCGCCGTTCGCGTTCGATCCCTGGCCTGGGCTCGGCATCTGGCCATTGACGCCGGTCATCGCCGCGTCCCAGTTGGTGTCCGCATCGCTGTTGTTGCTGGTCTTCGTCAGCCAGTTGTTCTGATAGACCTGGAGCAGCTGGATCGGGCTCGGGCTCGCTGAGAGCGCGCTCGACAGGCTGGTCAAATTCGTGGTCAGCGCCGCGACAGTCTTGAACGACACGTCGAAAGTGTTGACGGCGATCCCATATTTCGCGGTCGAGGCCGCCTCGGTCGCCTGCGCGTATTGCACGAGCGAGGTCATCGCCTGCCCCAAAAGGTCGATGCGGAGCGCGACGCCGAGAGCGCGGGCGAGCGCGTAATTGTCCTCGCCATGCGGGTTGCCGAGGTTGTCGGCGGAAGGGTTGGTTTCGTGGCAGGCGAAGGCGCAGCCGCCCTGCGACGACGTGTTGGAGACCATTGTGGAGATGCCGGCCGAGGTGCCGGCGATCGCCATCGAGGGCGAGGTGTCGAGCAGCATGTAGAAATTGATGTTCGGAGGCGAACTCCCGCTCGCCTGCGAAGAGCCGCTGACGCTCATTGCGGCGAGGTGCAGAAGGCCGCCGAACACGTCGTTGACCTGCGCCGTATAGGACACCGTCACCGTGCGACCGAGTCCGGCGTCCGCGACCGCGACGTTCAAAGTGTACGATGCGATATTCGTGATGTTGGCGATCTGGCCGTTGAACATGTTCTGCGCCGCGGTTTTGGCGGCGGTGTCCGACTGCGTCATCATCGTCGGCGTGACGGCGGCGAGCGCCGCTGCGTCGGCTGCGGCGTTCATCTGCGACCATTTGCGCGCGTTATTGCCGTAGTCGACGCCCATGCCGACGGCGAACATCAGGGGGATCGCGGCGATGCCGTAGATCATCGCCACATTGCCGCTTTTGTCATGGGCGAAACGGCGAAAGATATCGAAACGCATGGCACCCTCTCGGCGACTTCGTCTCGGGACAGGCGGCAAGGTTGCTGCTCCAGTCCTTCGGGGCTGGACTATGATCCGCCCGGCTCTAATGATCCGTTACGCCGATCTCCGAAAACTGGCCGTTTCGCCCGGTTTTCCGGCCGCTCCGAGCGATTTGTTCGAATTTTACCCATGTCGGTTGGCTCGCCTCTGCGCTCTTTCGCAAAGATGGTTTCCAATTGATGAACAGGGGCGCCTGCCCTGGCCGCCGGGAGGATGCGTTTCAAAATCTTTGAGGCGGTCCAAGCTCTTGACAGGCCGAATTAAGCATTGTCTGTGCGCGCCCACGACAAAGTTCAAGGGCGGCGATGGGGACGGCTTTCGTATTTCCCGGACAGGGCTCCCAGGCGGTTGGCATGGGTAAGGCGCTCGCGGCGCGCTACGGGGCGGCGCGCGAGGTCTTCGCCCGCGTCGATGCGGCCTTGGCGCAGGATCTCTCCAGGCTGATGTTCGAAGGACCGGAATCCGAACTGACCTTGACGGCGAACGCCCAGCCCGCCCTGATGGCGGCGAGCCTCGCCGTGACGCGGGTTTTGGAGACGGAAGCCGGCCTCGATTTTGGCCGCGACGCGCAATTCGTCGCCGGTCATTCGCTGGGCGAATATTCGGCGCTGGCCGCCGCTGCCGCGTTGACGATCGAAGACGCAGCGCGCTTGCTGCGCATCCGCGGTCAGGCGATGCAAGCGGCCGTGCCGATCGGCGAGGGCGCGATGGCGGCGATTATCGGTCTCGATTTTTCACAAAGCTTGGCGATTGCGGCTGAGGCCGCGAGCGAGCTTCATCTTCAAGGCGCGATCTGCGCGGCCGCCAACGACAATGGCGCCGGCCAGGTGGTCATTTCCGGAACCAAGGCGGCCGTCGATCGGGCGATCGAGCTCGCCAAGCTCAAGGGCGCCAAGCGCGCCATGGCCCTGCCTGTGTCGGCGCCCTTCCATTGCGCGCTTATGCAGCCGGCCGCCGAGGCGATGGCGGCGGCGCTCGCCGAAGTCGAGATCAAGCGCCCCCGGGCGCCGGTCGTCGCCAATGTGACGGCGAGGCCGACGCAAGACCCGGCGGAGATACGCCGGAACCTCGTCGCCCAGATCGTCGGCGCGGTGCGCTGGCGCGAGAGCGTCCTCTATCTGGCCGAGCATGGCGTCTCGCGCTTCGTCGAGCTCGGCGCCGGCAAGGTGCTCAGCGGTCTCGTCAGGCGCATCGCCGAAGGCGCGACGGCGATCAATGTCGGCGCGCCGGACGATGTCGAGGCCTTCAGCGCCCGCGCGGCCCATTCTTGAGCGGCGGCGAAGGGAGAAGCTTTGTTCGATCTTAAGGGCAGAGGCGCGCTTGTCACAGGGGCGTCCGGCGGCCTTGGCGGGGCGATCGCCAGAGCGCTGCACCGTCAGGGGGCGCGCGTCGCGCTGTCGGGAACCCGGCGTGAAGCGCTCGAGCGACTGGCGGGAGAACTTGGCGAAGGCGCCCTGGCGCTGCCCGCCGATCTTAGCGATTCCAAAGCCGTTGAAGCTCTGGCGCCCGCCGCCGAGGCGGCGCTCGGCGCCCTCGATATCCTCGTCAACAACGCCGGCGTGACGCGCGACAATCTTTTCCTGCGGATGAAAGACGAGGAGTGGGATCAGGTCCTCGCTGTCAATCTGACGGCGGCCTTTCGCCTGGCGCGCGGCTCGCTCAAGGGCATGATGCGCCGCCGCTGGGGCCGCATCATCAGCGTGACCTCGATCATTGCGGTGACCGGCAATCCCGGCCAGGGCAATTACGCGGCGGCGAAAGCCGGCTTGATCGGCATGTCCAAAGCGCTCGCCGCAGAGGTCGCGAGCCGCAATATTACAGTCAATTGCGTAGCGCCCGGTTTCATCCAAAGTCCGATGACCGAGGCGCTCAACGAGAAGCAGCGCGAGAAGCTCCTTGCCGCAGTGCCGATGGGACGGCTCGGCGGCGGCGCTGACGTTGCATCGGCCGTTGTGTATCTCGCGAGTGCAGAAGCAGCTTACGTGACTGGCCAAACCCTTCACGTCAACGGAGGAATGGCAATGATTTGAGAGGCTTATATGCTGCGCGCCTGCCCACGGGCGCGCCGAAGCCGGCCTCTCGCCTTGGTTATCGAGATATGCTATCGGAGCAATAAGCCGCCGGTGAGCGGCCGAATATGCGGGCGCAAATTTGACTTGATCGACGCTAAGCGACGCGCAGCGGGGTGCGGGCCCAAGAAGCCCTAATCCGCTCGACGCGGCGCCTCAATCGTGGGTCGCCCGTTTAAGGGCCGCGACCAGGCGATAAGGCGGCGCTCAGGGCGCGGTCGAGTTTAGGGGATCCAACAAAAGCGGACGTCAAGAACGCCGCGAGTCTAAGGACGGGCAAAATGAGCGATGTCGCTGAGCGCGTGAAGAAGATCGTTGTCGAGCACCTTGGCGTCGACGCCGATAAGGTGGTGGAGAACGCCAATTTCATCGACGATCTTGGCGCCGACTCCCTCGACACCGTTGAGCTGGTCATGGCGTTCGAAGAGGAGTTCGGCGTCGAAATACCGGACGACCAAGCGGAAACTATCGTCACTGTCGGCGATGCGATCAAGTTTCTGGAGAAGGCCGCCGCGGCCAAATGAACGTCGGATTTCGTTCCGCGTTCCTAACCGCGGTCAAACGCGCGCCACGAGTCTGAGGGCCGGCTTCGACCGGCCCTTGTCGCCTCAGGGAGGGCGCGCCCGGCGCGTCGGTTTCGAGGGTCTTTCATGAAGCGGGTCGTCGTGACGGGGCTCGGCATGGTCACGCCGCTCGCCTGCGGCGTCGAAACCACTTGGCGCCGGTTGCTCGCTGGAGAGAACGGCGCGGCGCGGGTCGAGAGCTTCGACGTCTCCGACATCCCTTGTCAGATCGCCGCACAAGTGCCGCGCGCGCAAGGTACGGAAGGCGCGTTCAATCCCGACGAATGGATGGAGCCAAAGGAGCACCGTCGCGTCGACGATTT
>DASZFX010000118.1:0-21374 GCA_035939375.1 Roseiarcus sp. | reverse complement strand
GCGACCGGCGCGACGGCCAGCTTCATGGCCTATCACTTCCACGATCTCAGCCCCTATGTGCTGATCGGCAATCCGCTGACGCTGACGATCATCGAATTCTTCGCCGTGCCCGGCGCTCTGATCGGAACCGCGCTCTACCCGCTGGGCCTCGATGCGCCTGTCTGGCTCTATGTCGGGTTGGGGATAAAATTCATCCTCTGGGCCGCGCGCCACATCGCCGAAGCGCCGGGCTCTACGCTGCATTTGCGGGCCTTTGCGCCCTATGCGCTGCCCTTCTTGAGCCTGGCGGTCGCCTCGGCGCTGATCTGGCGTACTTGGCTGATGCGCGCGACCGCCATTCCCTTTCTCGTCTTCGGACTGATCGGCGCGATGACCGGCCCGCGATACGACGTCATCGCGCCGGCCGACGGTCAACAAGCGGCGATCCGCGACGCCGACGGGCGGATCATCGTCATCGGCAAGCGCTTCAACGCCTATGCCGCGGGGCAATGGCTGGCCGCGGATGGCGACGGGCGCGAGGCGCAACAGGCGCGCTCGCTCGATCAGCCCTGCGATCGGCTCGGCTGCACGGGCGCCCTGGCGCAGGGCCTTTCCCTTGCGGTTGTCGAGGATCGCCTCGCGTTCGACGAGGATTGCGGACGGGCTCTCATCATCGTCACGCGTCTGACGGCGCCGGCCGGTTGCAAGGCGGCCCTGGTGCTCGACGAGCGGCGGCTCGCCGCGACCGGCGCGGTCGGCCTTAACTTTGGCGAGGACGGAAAGGCCGCGATGACCGCCGATCGCGGCGTTGACGAGGACCGGCCGTGGTCGCCCGCGCCTCGCGCCTCGCGCAACGATCGCGTCGAGCGGCCCGGCGCGGCGGGCAAGCCGATGCGGCCGGACCCAGCCGATCCGGTCGTGGAGAACGAAACGCAGCCGTGACGCAGAGCCCGCGCAAAAGCCAAAGAAAAGGGCCCCAAAAAGGGCCCTTCCGCTCGCGCCGCCCGGCGCATCGGGTGCCGGCGATAGCTTACTTGATCTTGGTTTCCTTGAATTCGACGTGCTTGCGCGCGACCGGGTCATATTTCACGAAAGTGAACTTCTCCGTCTTGGTGCGGGCGTTCTTCTTCGTGACATAGAAATAGCCGGTGTCGGCGCTCGACAGCAGCTTGATCTTGATCGAGGCGGCCTTCGCCATGGTCTTTCATCCGTTCCGTGAGCGCGGCCGGATTCCCGCCGGCGCAATTTCGCCGGCACATTAGTCGGCGAAGGCCGGAAGTCAAGAAAATCGAGGGGAGGGCGCTTCAGGCATGTTCTGGCGCGTCCGGAGAGGTTCGAACTCCCAACCCTCGGTTCCGAAGACCGATGCTCTATCCAATTGAGCTACGGACGCATCAGCGTTTCGCATAGCATGGGCCATTCGGCGCACAAAGCCGACCGCTCGGGGCGTGCGCGGCGTCGCCGACGTTGATTTCGCGATATTCCCTGTAGCATGTTACAGCGAAACGACCGTCGCGCGGCGAGAAGGCGGCGTCATCTGGAGGAAGAGGCCATGAGCGGCAAGAATGGAGCGTCCCAGCCTGGCAAGAAGGGCAAGGACGCGAAACGCCGCCTGCGTTCGACCTTGTGGTTCGACAATCCGGACAATCCCGGCATGACGGCGCTCTATATCGAGCGCTATCTCAATTTCGGCCTGACGCCGCAGGAATTGCGCTCGGGCAAGCCAATCATCGGCATCGCCCAGACCGGCTCCGATCTTTCGCCCTGCAATCGCCACCACATCGAACTCGCCAAAAGGGTGCGCGAGGGCATCGTCGCCGCGGGCGGCATTCCATTCGAGTTTCCCTGTCATCCGATCCAGGAGACGGGCAAGCGCCCGACAGCCGAACTCGACCGCAATCTCGCCTATCTCGGCCTCGTCGAGACGCTTTACGGCTACTTCCTCGACGGCGTCGTGCTGACCACCGGCTGCGACAAGACGACGCCGGCCTGCATCATGGCTGCGGCGACGGTCAATCTTCCGGCGATCGTGCTTTCAGGCGGCCCGATGCTGAACGGCTGGCACAATGGCGAACGCACCGGCTCCGGCACCATCGTCTGGAAGGCGCGCGAACAACTCGCCGCTGGCAAGATCGACTATGAGCAATTCATGGAATTGGTCACCTCGTCGGCGCCGTCCGTCGGCCATTGCAACACGATGGGCACCGCAACGACGATGAATTCGCTCGCCGAGGCTTTGGGCATGAGCCTGCCCGGCTGCGCCGTCATTCCGGGACCGTACCGCGAGCGCGGCCAGATCGCCTATGAGACGGGTAAGCGTATCGTCGAGATGGTATGGGAGGATTTGAAACCCTCCGACATTCTCACCAGGGAAGCCTTCGAGAACACGATCGTCGTCAACAGCGCGATCGGCGGCTCGACCAATGCGCCGATCCATGTCAACGCCATCGCGCGCCATATCGGCGTCAGGTTGACGATCGAGGATTGGGAAACGATCGGCCATTCGGTGCCGCTGCTGGTTAATCTTCAGCCGGCCGGCAAATATCTCGGCGAAGAGTTTCACCGCGCCGGAGGCGTGCCGGCGGTCGTCAACGAGCTGATGAAGAAGAAGCTCATTCACAAGGGCGCGCTCACGGTCAACGGCAAGTCGATCGGCGAGAACTGCAAGGGCCACGAAAGCGGCGACCACGACGTCATCTTCCCGATCGACAAGCCGCTGAAGAAGGACGCCGGCTTCATCGTGCTGCACGGCAACCTCTTCGACAGCGCGATCATGAAGACCAGCGTGATCGGCGAGGAATTCCGCAATCGCTACCTCTCCAATCCGAAAGACCCGGGCGCTTTCGAAGGCCGCGCCATCGTCTTCGACGGGCCGGAGGACTATCACCACCGCATCGACGATCCGAAGCTGAAAATCGACGAGCATTGCATGTTGTTCATCCGCGGTACGGGACCGATCGGCTATCCCGGCGGGGCGGAGGTGGTGAACATGCAGCCGCCTGCGGCGCTGATCAAAAAGGGCGTGACAGCGCTGCCCTGCATCGGCGACGGCCGCCAATCCGGCACCTCCGGCTCACCCTCGATTCTCAACGCTTCGCCTGAAGCGGCGGTCGGCGGCGGCCTCGCGCTGTTGCGGACGGGCGATCGCGTGCGGATCGATCTCAACAAGCGCACGGCCAATATTCTGATAACGGACGAGGAATACAACAATCGCCGCGGCGATTATCAGAAGCACGGGTATCCGTACCCTGCGAGCCAAACGCCATGGCAGGAGATCCAGCGCGACATCGTCGAACAATTCGATCAGGGCATGGTGCTCAGGCCCGCAGTCAAATATCAGCGCGTCGCCCAGACCATGGGTATACCGCGCGACAATCATTGAACGGTACTACGGGATGGCTTCCGATACGATCGGGCCGGCGGCTCGGCCCATTGGCCCTAGCGTTGATCCGCAGCCGGCCTTGCGGCCGGAACGCGTCACGCTGGAAGGCCGTTTCATCGCTTTGGCGCCGCTCAACGCGGCCGCGCATGCCGATGCTTTGTTCGACGCCGCGAACGGCGGCGAGAAGGATCAGGTCTGGGACTATCTGTTCGATGGGCCCTACGCCGACCGCTCGACGTTCACGACGAATATCGAGGCGAAGGCGAAATCGGAAGATCCTTTGTTCTTCGCCGTCGTCGATAAGACGAGCGGCAAGGCGGTCGGCTATCAAACGTTCCTGCGCATCGAGCCGGCCCATCGCGTCATCGAGGTCGGCAATATTCTTTACACATTGGCGATGCAGCGCACGCCTGGCGCGACGGAGGCGCAGTATCTCTTCGCGCGTTATGTGTTCGACAAGCTCGGCTACCGGCGCTACGAGTGGAAATGTAATGCGCTCAACGCGCCCTCGCGCCGCGCCGCGCAGCGCCTCGGTTTCACGTTCGAGGGCGTATTTCGCCAACACATGATCGTCAAAGGCCGCAACCGCGACACGGCATGGTATTCGATGCTGGAGCACGAATGGCCGGCGCGCCGCGCCGCTTTCGAGCGCTGGCTCGCGCCGGACAATTTCGACGTCGCGGGCCGCCAAATCGTCTCCCTTGCGAAAATCAACGGAGCGCCGCCGTCATGAATGCTTCAATCGAGGAAAAGCGCTTGGCGTTTGCCGAACTGCATAAGGGACCCGGCTGCTTCATCATGCCCAATCCTTGGGACGTGGGCGGCGCGATCTACCTTTCATCGCTCGGCTTTAAGGCCTTGGCGACGACGAGCCGCGGCGCGGCTTTCGCGGCCGGCCGGCCGGACGGCGGCCTGAAACGGCAAGAGGCGCTCGACCATATCGGCGCGCTGGTCGCGGCGAGCGACCTGCCGTTCAACGCCGATTTCGAGAATGGCTTTGCCGACAATCGCGATACTCTGGCGGAGAGTGTAAGGCTCTGCGTCGCAACCGGCGTCGCCGGCCTGTCGATTGAGGACTATTCCGGCGACCGCGCCAAGCCTTTCTACGAATTCGACGAGGCCGTGGCGCGCGTCAAGACCGCCAGGGCGGCGATCGATGCGAGCGCGGCGAAAGTCGTGCTCACCGCACGCAGCGAAATCGTACTGCATGGCCATGAGGGCGGCTTGCCGGAGGCGTTGCGTCGTCTCGCCGCTTTCGCCGAGGCGGGCGCCGATGCGCTTTATGCGCCCGGCCTGCGTAAGGCCGAGGATGTCGCCGAAGTCGTGCGCGTCGCCGGCAAGCTGCCGGTCAATTATCTTGCGGCCTCCTCAGCGCTGTCGTTCAAACAGGTCGAGGATCTCGGGGTGAGGCGCATCAGCGTCGGCGCGGCGCTCGCCCGCGTCGCCTGGGAGGCCTTCATGAAGGCGGCGCGCGAGATCGCCGAAAAGGGCGTTTTCGACGCTTTCACGCCCAGTCCCGCCTTTGGCGAATTGCAGAAGCTTTTTGCCGAGCGGGCGAAATGAATCGGCGAAGGAGGAGCCCTTGAGCGGACGTCTTGCGGGGAAAGTTGCGCTGTTGACCGCGGCGGCGGCGGGCATCGGCCGCGCGACCGCCGAGGCCTTCGCGAAAGAAGGCGCCCATGTGATCGCGACCGATATCGATCCGGCCAAGCTTGCGGGCGTCAAGGGCGATGCGCGCAAGCTCGACGTTCGCTCCAGCGAGGCCGTCAACGCGCTCGCCAAGGAGATCGGGCCGATCGACGTTCTGTTCAATTGCGCCGGCTTCGTCCATCACGGATCGGTGCTGGAATGCTCCGAAAGCGACTGGGATTTCTCGTTCGACCTCAACGTCAAATCGATGCATCGCACGATCCGCGCCTTTCTGCCGGGCATGCTGGAGAAGGGCCGCGGCTCAATCGTTAATATTTCGTCAGGCGCATCGTCGGTGCGCGGCATTCCGAACCGCTATGTCTATGGCGCCTCGAAAGCGGCGGTGATCGGCCTGACCAAGGCTGTGGCGGCCGATTTCATCAAGCGCGGCATCCGCTGCAACGCGATCTGCCCCGGCACGATCGAGAGCCCGTCGCTCGACGAGCGCATCGAGACGCTGGCCAAACAGACGGGGCAGGGGATCGATATCGTGCGACAGGCCTTCGTCGATCGCCAGCCGATGGGGAGGCTCGGCAAGGCCGAGGAGATCGCGGCGCTCGCCGTCTATCTCGCATCCGACGAGAGCAGCTACACGACCGGCCAGATCCATCTCGCCGACGGCGGATTCGCCCTTTAGAGCCGCGCCCTGCGCTCGCGCCGCCGCTCAGACCGCCTTGAGCAGCACGTGCTTCTTGCGGCCGAGCGAGAGTTTGACGATCCCGCCCGGCCCAAGCGCGTCGCGCCCGAGCGTCGCGCGTTCGTCGGTTACCGTGGCGTCATTGATTCTCAGGCCGCCGCCGCGGATTTGCCGGCGCGCTTCGCCAGTGGAGGCGACAAGTCCAACCCGCACGAAGGCGAGGAGCACGCCGAGGCCGGCGTCGAAATCCGCCGAAGGCGTCTCGAAGGTCGGCAGGCTCTCGGCCAAAGCGCCTTCCTCGAAGGTGCGCCGCGCGGTCTCGGCCGCCTCGGCCGCCGCCGCCTCGCCATGCAAAAGCCGCGTCGCCTCGTTGGCGAGAACCTTCTTGGCCTCGTTGATCTCGGCGCCCGCAAGGGCCTCGAGTTTTCGGATTTCCTCGATCGGCAGTGTCGTGAAAAGGCGCAGGAAGCGACCGACGTCGGCATCCTCCGTGTTGCGCCAGAATTGCCAGTAGTCGTAGGGCGAGAGCAGAGCCGCATCGAGCCAAACCGCGCCCGCAGCGGTCTTGCCCATCTTGGCGCCCGAGGCCATGGTGATGAGCGGCGAGGTCAGCGCATAGAGCTGCCCCGTCCCCATCCTGCGGCCAAGATCGACGCCGTTGACGATATTGCCCCATTGGTCGGAGCCGCCCATCTGCAGCGCGCAGCCATAGCGCCGATGAAGCTCCACAAAATCATAAGCCTGAAGGCACATATAGTTGAATTCTAAGAAAGAAAGCTCTTGATCGCGGTTGAGGCGCAACTTTATCGATTCCATCGACAGCATGCGATTGACCGAAAAATGCCGCCCGATGTCTCGTAGGAATTCGATGTAGTTGAGCTTGACGAGCCATTCGGCGTTGTCCGGCATGACGGCGTCGGTTTTACCTTCGCCGAATGTCATAAAGCGCGAGAAAACTTTGCGGATTCCCGCCTTGTTGGCTTCGATTTGCTCGACGCTCAGCAATTTGCGGCTTTCGTCCTTGCCGGACGGATCGCCCACCATCGTCGTGCCGCCGCCCATCAGCGCGATCGGCTTGCCGCCGCTCTTTTGCAGCCAGTGCAGCATCATGATCTGCAGCAGCGAACCGACATGCAGCGACGGCGCCGTGCAATCGAAGCCGATATAGGCGATGAGCGAGCCGTCGCGCGCCTTGGCGTCGAGCCCGGTCGGGTCGGAACATTGGTGCACGAAGCCGCGCTCGTAGAGCGTCGCCAGGAAATCGGAGCGCGGGCGGAAGGTCTCGGCCAAGAGGGGCTCCTCGGCGGCAATTGGCGGGAGCATTAGGGACTTGCAGTCCGTTATGCAATAAGCCGATGAACCCGCGCCTGCTCTCGCCACGCCTTAGCCCGATGCCCGCCCGCCCCAGCGAAGACGATCTTATCGCCCGTTTCTTCGCGCCTCTCGCCGCCCCTGAAGGGCTCGGCCTGAGGGACGACGCGGCGCTGCTCAAGCCGCCCGCGGGCGAACTTGTTTTGACCAAGGACGCGCTGGTCGCCGGCGTGCATTTCTTCGCCGACGATCCGCCGGGCGCCATCGCCCGCAAAGCTTTGCGCGTCAATCTCTCAGACCTCGCCGCCAAGGGCGCCGAGCCGATCGGGTTCCTCATCGCGCTCGCCTTGCCAGGCGATTGGACGGAAGGATGGCTCGCCGCCTTCGCCGCCGGCCTTGGCGAGGATGCTGCAACCTATCGATGCCCGCTCTTTGGCGGCGACACCGTCAAGACGCCGGGGCCTTTGATGGTTTCGATCACCGCGCTCGGCCGGACTGAAACTGGCCGCATGGCGCGGCGCAGCGGGGCGAGGGCGGGGGATATTCTTTACGTGAGCGGCACGATCGGCGACGGCGCCCTCGGGCTCGCGCTCAGGCTCGGCGCTCCGACGCTGGCGGGCGGGCTCGATGCCGAAAGCCGAGCCTTCCTGCTCGAACGCTATCTTCTACCGCAGCCGCGCGTCGCCTTGACTTCCGCGATGCGACAATTCGCGCATGGCGGCATGGATGTTTCAGATGGATTTGTCGGCGATCTGACCAAGCTGCTTACCGTCAGCGGCGTCTGTGGACGGATCGACCTGACGCGTCTGCCGCTGTCGCCGGCCGCACGCGCCGCCCTCGCGCTGGACGCCGGCCTCATCGAGACGATTGCGACCGGCGGCGACGATTATGAAATCCTGGCCGCGGTCGGCAAAGGGGAGGCGGCGGCTTTCGAGCAAGCGGCCAGGACGGCGGGCGTTGCGCTCTCGCGCATCGGCGAGGCGACGGAAGGCGACGGCGCGCCGCAATTCCTCGGGCCGGGCGGCGTCGCCTTGGCCTTCAAGCAGGGTTCGTTCAGTCATTTTTGATAGCTGAGAGGCCGAGGCCAAGGAGCAGATCTGGGTGACCGCCGAAGCGTCCGCATTGGAAAATCGCTTTCTCGCCGCCTGCGCCGTCGCGCGCGAAGCGGGCGCGCTCGCCAAGCGCCGCTTTCTCGACCGCAAGTCCTTCACCGTCGGCTTCAAGGGACCGCAGGACTTCATCACCGAGGTCGACGGCGAGGTCGAGAAGCTGATCCGCTCCCGGCTCATCGGCGTCTTCGCAAAGGACGGCTTCATCGGCGAGGAGGGCGGGGTCGCGCCGGGTGGCCAAGGCGAGCCGTCCTGGGTGGTCGATCCGATCGACGGCACCGCCAATTTTGCCCGCGGGACCCCGTTCTATTGTGTCTCGATCGCCTGCCTTTTCGGCCGCGACATTGGCATAGGCGTCATTTACGACCCGATGCTCGATGAACTTTTCGCCGCGCGGCGCGGCGGCGGGGCGACATTGAACGGCGTCGCGCTCAAAGTGTCGGAGACGCAAGCTCTCGACCGGGCGACGATCGAAGTCGGCTGGAACATGCGCGCCGGATCGGAGGCGTTCTTGGGCGCGCTCGCCAGGATCATCGCGGCTGGCGCCGGCGTGATCCGCGCCGGCTCGGGCGCGCTCGGCCTTGCCTATGTCGCGGCGGGACGACGAGACGGCTATGTCGAGAACCACATCAAGGCCTGGGATTGCCTCGCAGGGATTTTGCTGGTTCGCGAAGCGGGCGGCTATGCGAGCGACTTTCTCGCCGGCCAAGGGTTGAGCCAAGGCAATCCGCTCATCGCCACGGCGCCCGGGATCAGGGAGGCGCTGGTCGCGGCGGCGGCCATGGAGGGCGTCGCTCCGTGAGGCGCTTTGCGCCAAGGCGTCGCCATTTTCTGATTGGCGCAGCCGGCTCGAATAGGCTAGCAGCCCGTCTCATCTGATCGATCGAGGAGTTCGGCGATGACGGCTCAGGTGCGGCTCGATGCGGGCGAGGCGAGCCTGACGGTCGCGCTGGACGGCGCCGAGGCGCGCGAATGGCGGGTTGCCGGAAGAGAGCTCCTTTGGTCCGGCGATCCGGCGATCTGGAATCAAATCAGCCCGATCCTGTTTCCCGTGGTCGGCTGGACCGGCGACGGCGCGCGGGTCAATGGACGCCACTACCCGCTTCGATTGCATGGCTTCGCAGCCGCGCAGACTTTTGCTCTCGAGTCTCGCCAGGCCGACAAAGCTCGTTTTGTCCTGACCGACAATGAGGCGACCCGCGCGCTCTATCCTTTCGCCTTTCGCTTCATCGTCGAATATCGGCTGACGCCGACCCGCCTGGAGATCGCCCTCGAAATGGAGAACAGGGGCACTGCGCCAGCGCCATACGCGTTCGGCCTTCACCCTGGCTTTCGCTGGCCCTTCGACGGCGCCGGCAGGGAAGGCTGCAAGGTCGTCTTCGAAAAGGCCGAGAGCGGCGAGGTTCCGGTGATCGCGCCAGGCGGCCTCGTTACGCTGCGCCGGCGGCCGATCCCCATGAAAGGACGGGTTCTCGAATTGACCGACGAACTCTTCGCGCTGGACGCGCTTTGTTTCCTCGACCCTGCGAGCCGGGCGCTGCGCTTTATCGGCGCCAGCGGCGCGGCGATAGAAATGGCGCTCGGCGACTTTCCCCACGCCGCGCTATGGATGCGGCCGGGCGCGCCTTTCCTTTGCATGGAGGCCTGGACGGGCTACAGCGATCCTGAAGGCTTCGCCGGAGACCTTTTTGAAAAACCGGCGATGCGCGTCGTCGGCCCAGGCGAAAGGCGGCGCTGCGTCGCCGTCTATTCTTATCTTCCCCCGCCTGCCGAGGCCGGAGCGCAACGATGAAAGAGGCGTCGTCGTCAATCTTGAAGTCGTCCGTCGGCGGCGCGCTCGTCATTGATGGCAAGGCGGTCTCGCAAGCCCTTCTTCAGCGGATCGGCGAGGAGGCGCGCGGATTGATCGCGCGCGGCGTGACGCCGGGCCTTTCCGTCGTCATCGTCGGCGAGGACCCCGCCAGCCAGGTCTATGTACGCTCGAAGGGCAAAGCGGCGAGCGAACTGGGTTTTCGCTCCGAGCAGCATGATCTTTCCCACGCGACGAGCGAGGACGAATTGCTGGCGCTTGTTCAGCGCCTCAACGCCGATCCGCGCGTGCACGGAATCCTCGTCCAATTGCCGCTGCCCAAGCACATCCGCGCCGCCCGCATTCTGGAGGCCGTCGCCCCGCACAAGGACGTCGACGGCTTTCATCCAATCAATGTAGGACTGGCGGCGATCGGCGAAACGAAGCGAGCGCTGATCCCTTGCACGCCGGCCGGCGCGATGATCCTCATTGAAAAGACTTGCGCGGCATTGGGCGAGACGCTCGCCGGCAAGGAGGCCGTGGTGATCGGTCGCTCCAATATTGTCGGCAAGCCGATCGCGCGATTGCTGCTCGAGGCCAATTGCACGGTGACGAGCGCCCATTCGCGCACGCGCGATCTTGCAGGCGTGGCGCGCCGCGCCGATCTTCTCGTCGCCGCCGTCGGCCAGCCCGAGCTGGTGCGCGGCGATTGGATCAAGCCTGGCGCGATCGTCGTCGATATCGGCGTCAATCGCATCGCCGCCGAAGGACTCAATGCGGCCGGCAAGCCGAGGACTCGACTGGTCGGCGATGTCGCTTTTGCGGAGGCGGCGGAGCACGCTGCGGCGATCACCCCATCGCCGGGCGGCGTTGGGCCGATGACCATCGCCATGCTGATGGCCAATACATTGCTGACGGCCTCGCGCGCCCAGGGTTTTGAGGACCCTAAGCTTTGAACGACCCGCTACAGGCCGCCGTCAATGTGAGACTTTGTGTCGAATAGTTCTTGACCTCGAAATTGTCAGTCAGCGGCGGGGCCGGACGTTGTAACGCGCGTCCCGCGCTGCAATTCGTGGAAATTCTGGCCGATTTCGCGCCAGCGCGTTGCAGGCGCCCCCTCTTTCTGGCAAGAGGGCCCGGAATTCCTGTCGACGCCCGCAAAATCGGTCGGAAATCGCCCAAGAAGCGCGGCGGAAGGCCTTAAGGACGGAGCGAAATGATCATTGGGCTGATTATTCTGAGCGGATTGCTGTCGGTCGCCTATGGCTGGGTCACGATCCGTCAATTGATGGCCGCCGACGTCGGCACGAAGCGCATGCAGGAGATTTCCGACGCCGTGCGAGAGGGCGCGCAAGCCTATCTGCGGCGTCAGTATATGACGATCGCAGGCGTCGGCGTCGTGGTGTTCATCGGCCTCGGTCTGCTTCTCTCGCTCGACGTCGCAATCGGCTTCCTGATCGGCGCGGTTCTCTCGGGCGCCGCCGGCTTCATCGGCATGAACGTCTCGGTCCGCGCCAATGTGCGCACGGCTCAGGCGGCGACGAAATCGCTCGGCGCCGGTCTCGACATCGCCTTCAAATCCGGCGCGGTCACCGGCATGCTCGTCGCCGGCCTCGCGCTGCTCGGCGTTGCAACCTACTACTGGATTTTGACCGGGCCGCTCGGCCTGCCGCCGGCGAGCCGCACCGTCGTCGACGCTCTTGTCGCGCTTGGTTTCGGCGCCTCGCTCATTTCGATTTTCGCCCGTCTCGGCGGCGGCATTTTCACTAAAGGCGCCGATGTCGGCGCTGACCTCGTCGGCAAGGTCGAGGCCGGCATCCCCGAGGACGATCCGCGCAATCCCGCGACCATCGCCGACAACGTCGGCGACAATGTCGGCGATTGCGCCGGCATGGCCGCCGACCTCTTCGAGACCTATGCGGTGACCGTGGTCGCCACGATGGTGCTGGCTTCGATCTTTTTCAGCGGTGGCGCATCGCTGGTCCCCGCGATGGTCTATCCCCTGGCGATCTGCGGCGCCTGCATCGTCACCTCGATCATCGGCGCACAATTCGTCAAGCTCGGCGCCAACAATTCAATCATGGGGGCCCTCTATAGAGGTCTCATCGTCACCGGCGTTTTGTCGATCGGCGGCCTTGCGATCGCGACTTTCGTCATCGGTTGGGGCGACATCGGAACAGTCGACGGCAAGTCCGTGACAGGTACGAACCTGTTCGTCTGCGGCATCGTCGGCCTTATCGTTACCGGGCTCATCGTCGTCATCACCGAATATTATACCGGCACCGGCAAGCGGCCGGTGGTGTCGATCGCCCAAGCCTCGGTCACGGGCCATGGCACCAACGTGATTCAAGGTCTGGCGGTCTCCCTGGAATCGACCGCCCTGCCGGCCCTGGTGATCATCGGCGGCATCATCGCCGCCTTTCAGCTCGCCGGTCTTTTCGGCATCGCCATCGCGGTGACGACAATGCTCGGCCTTGCCGGCATGATCGTTGCGCTCGACGCTTTTGGACCGGTGACCGACAATGCCGGCGGCATCGCCGAAATGGCCGGCTTGCCCAAGGAGGTGCGCCAGTCGACAGATGCGCTCGACGCTGTCGGCAATACGACCAAGGCGGTGACGAAAGGATATGCGATCGGCTCGGCGGGCCTCGGCGCGCTTGTTCTTTTCGCCGCCTATTCGAACGATCTGAAATATTTCGCCGCCAATGCCGACAAGTTCCCCTATTTCAAGGACGTCGGCCAGGTCTCGTTTGATCTCTCCAACCCTTACGTCGTCGCCGGTTTGATCTTCGGCGGCCTTATACCGTACCTTTTCGGCGGCATCGCAATGACGGCGGTCGGCCGCGCCGCGGGCTCGGTGGTGCTGGAGGTGCGCCGGCAGTTCCGCGAAAAGCCCGGCATCATGCAAGGGACCGACCGGCCCGACTACGGTCGCGCGGTCGATATGTTGACCAAGGCCGCGATCCGGGAAATGATCGTGCCTTCGCTCTTGCCGGTGCTCGCGCCCTTCGTGGTCTACTTCGGCGCACTCCTCGTCTCCGGCAGCAAGGCGAATGCTTTCGCTGCGCTGGGCGCCTCGCTGCTCGGCGTCATCGTCAACGGCCTCTTCGTGGCGATCTCGATGACGTCGGGCGGCGGCGCCTGGGACAATGCGAAAAAGAGTTTCGAGGACGGCTTTACCGACAAGGACGGGGTCAAGCACCTCAAGGGTTCGGAGGCGCATAAGGCCTCTGTAACGGGAGACACTGTCGGCGACCCCTATAAGGACACCGCTGGCCCTGCCGTGAACCCCGCGATCAAGATCACCAATATCGTCGCGTTGCTGCTGCTGGCGATCCTCGCGCGCTAAAGCCGCTGGTTTGCCGGCGGAACATGGGAAGGGCGGGGCGCGCAACCCGCCCTTCTTGTTGGACGACCTGAGGCTTGCTTTGCGACCTTGGTCGAAGCCTGAACGAGTCGGCGCTTGTTTCTGACCCAGCGCCAATGTCCAAAACTCGCTGAGATCGAAGCTCCGCCGGGCACGAGCGGCGTGCGGCCGCGCGACGCGTCGGACCGATCGCCATCGACTGCCGTCGCCTTACGAGAACCGGAACAGGTTGTTGAACATGTTGCGCAGGAAGCTCGGCTCCTGGCCGCCGGTCGGCGTGGTGCGCGAGACGAAGTCGAAGACCTGGCCGTCCTTCAATCCGTAATTGGCGACGCGCTCGACCTTGCCGGTCTTGGCGAAATAGACCGCCAGAACGCTCTGGTCCTCCATGTGAGTAGGCATGAAGGCGAGGGCGCGATGCATCTTTTGGCCGATATAGTACCAGGCGTCGCCGCCGACTGTGGAGGTGGTCGAGGGCGTGCCCATCAGCGTCAGCACTTCTTGCTTGGTCGAAGCGCCGATCTTGACCTGCGAATAGGTCCGCTCATCGATCTGATAGCCGCGGTCGAAATCGCCGTCATAGCCGATGCAGCCGCCAAGGCTCGCCGCGAGCGACAAGGCGCAGAGAGCTCGCGCTGCGCTTTTCCGCAAGGCCCCCAAACTCACCGCCATCTATCGTCTCCGAATTCTGCGCCGCTTTTTCGCTTGCCATCTCGGCCCGCGATGCCTAACCCAATGCGCTCCTCAAAAGCAAGGCGGCGTCATGATCCTTGCGACATGGCGGGCCAGGCGCGCCAACCGCAGTTTGATCGAGCAACTTCACGGCGAGATCGTGGCGGCGGCGCGACGGCCGGCCCTCTATCTCGACTTTAAGGCGCCTGACACGTTCGACGGGCGTTTCGAAATGATCGCGTTGCACGCCGGTCTTGCCATGCGCCGCTTAAGCGCCATCTCAGGGCTTGGCGCGGAAATCGCTCAGGAACTGGCCGATTGCGCCTTTCGTCATTTCGACGACGCTTTGCGCGAAATCGGCGTTGGCGATACCGCCGTCCCAAAGCGGATGAAACGAATGGCCGAAGCGTTTTACGGCCGAATGAGGGCCTATGCGGAAGGGCTTGATGAACGGGCTGGCGACCGGCTGGAGCGGGCTCTCGCGCGCAACATATATGGCGTCGAGGACGTCGCCGCCGCGCCTGCCGCGCGGGGTCTGGCATGCTACATGCGCGATCTCGCCGCCGCGCTGGATCGTCAAAGCCTCGAAGAATTCGCCGCCGGCCGCGTCGCCTTTCCCGAACCCTCCGTCAACCCCGCTCCGGTCGCCCAGCCATGACCAAGCAGCCCTTCAGCCGACCGATCCGCGTCGAGGCCATCCCGCGTGAGGGCCTCGAGAGGCGTATCGAGGCCGACGAAACCGAGCGCGCCGCCCTGGCGGCTTTCAACGGACTTCCGGCGGTCGGCAGGCTTGCCGCCGCCTTCAGTCTGAACCATGGCGCGGGGCGCACGGTGCTTGTCAGGGGCGAACTCTCCGCCGAAATCACGCAAGTCTGCGTTGTGACGCTGGAGCCCTTCGCGGCGACGATTTCGGAGCCCATCGACTTGCGCTTCGTCCCCCCGGCCGACGAGCCGGCGCGGCGCGGCGCGGCCGATGAAGCAGTGAGCTTGGCGATCGGCGAGGAAGACGAGCCCGACCCCATCATCGACGGCAAGATCGATCTCGGCGCGATCGCCTCGGAATTCCTCACCCTCAGTCTCGATCCTTATCCGCGCAAGCCGGACGTCGCTTTCGAGGCGCCGCGTCAGGGCGACGAGGCTACGGCCGCCTCGCCCTTCAGCGCGCTGGCGGCGTCGAAGCAAAAGAACGCTTGAGCCTTTGTGCGCCACGGCCACCGACGAGAGTCCTCGACCTTCGCTGCGGATTTATGCGGCCAATTCGCTGAAACAGGCGCTGTCGAGAGCGTTTTTTGTCCTTCAACGGCTCAGATTTGCGTTGCGCGCCGAAGCAGCTATTGTCCGCGCCGCTTACGGGCGGGACGTTCAGAAAAAGGGCGTGGGGCTTAGGTGGCCGCTAGCATGAACAGGGACGTTCGCATAGCGCTGGACGCTATGGGCGGCGACCATGGGCCTAGCGTCGTGGCGCCGGCGGCCTCGATCGCGCTCACCCGCCGGCCCGACGTCAGCTATTTGTTCTTCGGCGATGAAAAGCTCATTCGACCGCTGGTCGAAGCGGACGCCAATCTCGCTCGTAAGGCGCGGATCCTCCATACCGACGTCGCGGTCAAGATGTCCGACAAGCCGAGCCAGGCCTTGCGGTCAGGGCGGCGCGCGTCGTCGATGTGGCTGGCGCTGGACGCCGTCAAAAAAGGCGAGGCCGACGTCGCGATTTCCGCCGGCAACACCGGCGCGCTGATGGCCATGGCGAAAATCTGCCTGAGGACCATGCCGCAGATCGATCGCCCGGCGATAGCGGCGATATGGCCGACGCTGCGCGGCGAGTCCATCGTGCTCGACGTCGGCGCGTCGATCGGCGCTGACGCGCAGCACCTCATCGATTTGGCGATCATGGGCTCGGCTATGGCGCGGATCGTCTTCGACCTCGAGCGCCCGACCGTCGGCCTGCTCAATGTGGGCGTCGAAGAGATCAAGGGCCTGGAGGAAGTGAAGGCGGCCGGCCGCGCCCTGCGCGAAGGAGCCTTTCCGCATCTCGACTATCGCGGTTTTGTCGAGGGCGACGATCTCGGCAAGGGCACGGTGGACGTCATCGTCACCGAAGGCTTCACCGGCAACATCGCGCTTAAAACGGCCGAAGGCACGGCAAGGCAGATCGCGCAATACATACGCGACGCTATGCGCCACAGCCTCCTTGCCCGAATCGGCTATATTTTCGCGCGCGGTGCGTTCAACGCCCTGCGCGAGAAGCTCGATCCGAGCAAGGTCAACGGCGGCGTTTTCCTCGGCCTCGACGGCGTCGTCATCAAGAGCCACGGCGGGGCGGACGCCGAAGGCTACGCCGGCGCGATCGAAGTGGGGTATGACATGGTCCGCCACGAACTTCTTGGCAAGACTCGCGATATGATCGCCCAGGCTAACGAATCGCGAGCCCAGGTCGCGCCCGCCGCTGCGGCCGGATCTTGAACGGCAATGACAGGATGAGATTTTGACGGCGCCTTCTCAAACGATTCGCTCGGTGGTGCGCGGAACCGGCTCCTACTTGCCGGCGCGGGTGATGACCAACCAGGAACTCTCGACGCTCGTCGAGACCACCGACGAATGGATCCAGCAGCGCAGCGGCATTCGCGAGCGCCACATCGCCGCCGAGGGCGAGACGACGTCCGGGCTCGCGACCAAGGCCGCCGAGGCGGCGCTTGCCGACGCCGGACTGAGCGGCGCCGACATTGATCTCATCATTCTGGCGACCTCGACGCCGGACTATACGTTCCCGGCCTCGGCGACCCAGGTGCAAATGAATCTCGGCATCCATCACGGCGCCGCATTCGACCTGCAGGCGGTCTGTTCAGGCTTCGTCTTCGCCGTCGCGACGGCGGATAAGTTCCTTCGTTCCGGCTCGCACAAGCGCGCCCTTGTGATCGGGGCCGAGACCTTTTCGCGCATTCTCGACTGGAAAGACCGCACGACCTGCGTGCTGTTCGGCGACGGCGCCGGCGCCATCGTGCTCGAGGCGCAGGAAAGCAAGGGCGAGATCGCCTCGCCCGGCGTCATTACATCGCAGTTGCGCTCCGATGGCGCACATCTCGCCAAGCTCTATGTCGACGGAGGCCCGTCCTCTACCCAAACGGTCGGCCATTTGCGCATGGAGGGCCGCGAGGTCTTCCGTCACGCGGTCGGCATGGTCACCGATGTCATCAAGGCGGCCTTCGCTGCCGCCGGCGTCACCGCAGCGGACATCGATTGGTTCGTGCCGCACCAGGCCAATCAGCGAATCATCGACGCCTCGGCCGAGAAGCTCGGCATCGCGGCCGACAAAGTGGTCAAGACCGTCGATCTGCATGGCAACACGTCAGCCGCCTCGATCCCGCTTGCGCTCGACATCGCCCGCCGCGACGGGCGGATCAAGCGAGGCGACCTGGTCATGATCGAGGCCATGGGCGGGGGCTTCACCTGGGGGGCCGCGCTGATTCGCTGGTAGGGCGCGCCCAGATAATGATTATGCAGGGTAACCGAAATTTTCGCTGCGTCCTCAATATCTTCGAAGTTGCATGGGCGGCCGCGCCGTGATCCTCTAAGCCCGATTCGGGGCGGCTGCAAAAAATGGAGATCGTCGAGCTTTCGCAACCGCGCGCAAGGGTCGAATGGCCCACCATCGCGCTGGCGATTGCCATCTACGGCCTCTGGCTCGGGGCGACGTTTTTTCACGATTGTTTGCCGGTTTGGGCGCTGACGCCGATCGCGGCCTGGATCGTCGCTTGGCAGATGAGTCTCCAGCACGAGGTCATCCACGGCCATCCGACGCGCGTCCGTTTGCTCAACAGTCTCATCGGCGCGTGGCCCTTGGCGTTGTGGCTGCCGTTCGAGAACTATCGCCACACGCATTTGACTCATCACCATGACGAACGTCTGACCGACCCGCTCGACGATCCCGAATCGTACTATTGGCGGCAGGAAGACTGGGACGCGCTCGGCGTCTTTGGCCGCCGCCTCGTGCGACTGCAATCCTCGCTCGCCGGCCGAATGCTTCTGGGTCCGGCCTGGGCTGGCGCGATGCTGTGGAAGCGCGAGATGGCGCGGATAGCGAAGGGGGACCGCGCGGCCTTTCGCGAGATTGCGTTGCATGTCATCGAGGTCGCGATCATCCTCGCCTGGGTCGTGGGCGTCTGCAAGATGCCGGTCGCTGAATACGTCATCTGCTTCGCCTATGCTGGCACGTCGCTTGCCCTCCTGCGCGCCTTCGCCGAGCACCGCGCCGAGAGCCTTGTCGAGCGACGCACCGCCATCGTCGAGCGCTCGTGGGTGCTCGGGCCGCTGTTCCTCTTCAACAACCTGCATCTCGCCCATCACATGCGGCCGGCAATGCCGTGGTACTCATTGCCGCACTGGTACGCCGCCAATCGCGAAGTGTTGATCGAGCGCAACGGCGGCTTGCTCTATGTGACATACTTCCATGTTCTATGGCGTTATCTGTTCAAGCCACACGATCAGGCGCTCCATCCTTCGCATGGGAATGCCCGCGCGACAAAAAAGCCGCCTTCGCTCTACGCGTTGCCGGCCGCGCTGGCGAGCGAAACGGCGCAATCCTGAACTTCCCCTTGGGCTTTTCTGATTTTCTCGCGCGCCCGACGATGACGGGGCGAAATTTGCGCGTTATATGGCGCGCCGCTCTACGGCTTTCCTTTCGATTCGGAGCTGGGTTTCGATGGATGGGCTCGTCGCTTCGCTAGGCATGTATGGTTTTCCTTTTGTCGCCGAAGCGAATGCGCGTCTGTGGGCGGTGATTGGCTCTCATCTCAGATCCGCCGGCGTCGATGCGCCGATCGCCCTTGATCCGGCCGAGCCCTGCAATCTCTGGACAAGCCCAGGCCTGATCTTTGGGCAGACTTGCGGCTATCCGCTCGTCACCGCGCTTCGCGACCGCGTCACGCTTGTGGCGACGCCGATCTATTCCTTCGATGGCTGCGACGGGCCGAACCATTGCAGCTTCGTAGTGACGAGCGCCATAAGCGCCAAGCGCAGCCTCGCCGGCTTCGAAGGCGCGCGCGCGGCGATCAACGCTCGCGACAGCAATTCGGGCATGAACCTGTTTCGTGGGCTGCTCGCGCCGATCGCCCGCGGGCGCCCGATGTTCAGCGAGGTCATCGTCACCGGCTCGCATGCCGCAAGCCTTGCCGCGGTTGCGGAAGGCGCAGCCGACATCGCGGCGATCGATTGCGTGACCTATGCCCTTCTACGCCGCAACCGGCCGGAAATGCTCGAAGGCGTCGCAACGATCGCCCGCACGCAATCCTCGCCGGGTCTTCCCTTCGTGATGAACGCCGAACTCGGCAAGTCGCTCGCCGCGGCAGTGCGCGTTGCGCTCTTCGCCGCGCTCAAGGACCCCGGGCTCGCCGACGCGCGCGAAACGATCGGCCTAAAGGGCGCGGCGATCCTGGCCGAGGGCGACTATCGCAAGGTCGGCGAAATCGAACGCGGCGCGATCGCGCTCGGCTATCCCGACCTCGCGTGAACCTTCAGGCTCGCGCCTTGGCGTCCGGCGCAGTCACCACAATCGCGCGAAAGTCGTTGACATTGGTGCGCGTCGGCCCGGTCATGATCAGATCGCCCAGCGCGGCAAAGGCGCCATAGGCGTCGTTGTCGGCGAGCCGCGCCTTGAGGTCGAAGCCGCCTGCGGCTGCCCTTGACAGCGTGTCCGGCCCGATTATCGCGCCGGCGTTGTCTTCGCTGCCGTCGATACCGTCGGTGTCGGCGGCCAGCGCCGAGATGTTCGGGTGGCCGCCGAGCGCGATCGCCAAGCTCAGCAGGAACTCAGCGTTGCGCCCGCCGCGGCCCTTGCCGCGCACCGTCACCGTCGTTTCGCCGCCGGAGATGATGGCGCAGGGCGGCGGCGCGGGCTGGCCATAGCCTGCGCATTGCAAGGCGATACCGGCGTGGACGATGCCGCATTCGCGCGCCTCGCCCTCGATCGCATTGCCGAGGATCAGCGGTGCAAAGCCGGCTTCGCGCGCGACTTTCGCGGCCGCTTCGAGCGAGGATTGTGGGGTTGCGATGAGAAGGTTCGCCACATTGGCGAGGCGCTTGTCGCCGGGCTTCGGCGTCTCGTTGGCCGGATCAGAAAGATGTTTGCGCACCGCCAGGGAGATCTCGATTTTGTATTTTTCGATGATCGCCAGCGCTTCGGCCAGCGTCGTCGCGTCGCCGACGGTCGGCCCCGAGGCGATCACCGAGAGATCGTCGCCGGGCACGTCGGAGATGATCAGGCTGACGACGCGGGCCGGCGCCGCCGCCGCGGCCAGGCGCCCGCCCTTGATCGCGGAAAGGTGCTTGCGCACGCAATTCATCTCGCCGATATGGGCGCCGCTTTTCAGAAGCGCTCGGTTGATCGCTTGTTTATCGGCGAGCGTGATCTTTCCGCCGGGAAGGGCGAGCAGAGCCGAGCCGCCGCCCGAAATGAGGGCGAGCACGAGATCGTCGGGGCCAAGCCCAGTGACGAGATCGAGGATCGCCCGCGCCGCCGCCGGCCCGGCGGCGTCCGGCACCGGATGGCTCGCTTCGACGACCTTGATCCGCGTCGTCGGCGCGCCATGCCCATAGCGGGTTACAACCAGTCCTTCGAGCGGGCCGCTCCAATGGGCCTCGACCGCGGCGGCCATCGCCGCCGCAGCCTTCCCTGCGCCGACGACGATCGTGCGGCCCTTCGGCGGGGCCGGCAGATGCGACGGCACACAATTTGCGGGCGCGGCGGTCTCGACCGCGGCCTCGAACATTCGCTTGAGCAGCGCGCGATGATTGGCCGTCATGGCGCCTTTTGGACCCCCTCGCGGATAGCGAATGCGCGTTGCGGGCTAAGCAGAGAGAGCGGCTTCGCCTAGCATCCTCACGCGCTCTTCTTGGCCACCTCGTGATTGGACATGATTTCGAGGGCGCGCACCATCGCCGAATGATCCCACGCCTTGCCGCCGTGAGCGGCGCAAACGTTGAACAATTCCTGCGCCGTGGCGGTGTTGGGCAGCGCCACACCAAGCGCCTTCGCGCCCTGCAAGGCGAGGTTCAAGTCCTTCTGGTGCAGTTCGATGCGGAAGCCGGGGTCGAAGGTCCGTTTGACCATGCGTTCGCCATGGACTTCGAGGATGCGCGAGGCGGCGAAGCCGCCCATCAGCGCTTGGCGCACTCGGGCGGGATCGGCGCCGGCCTTGGCGGCGAACAGGAGCGCTTCAGCGACCGCCTCGATGTTCAAGGCGACGATGATCTGGTTGGCGACTTTGGTCGTTTGTCCGTCGCCATTGCCGCCGACCAGCGTGATGTTCTTGCCGAGCTTCTCGAAAATCGGCTTCACGCGATTGAAGGCCGCGTCGGGGCCGCCGACCATGATGGTGAGCGAGGCGGCTTTGGCGCCGACCTCGCCGCCCGAGACGGGCGCGTCGAGATAGTTGGCGCCGAGCGCA
>DASZFX010000117.1:0-3385 GCA_035939375.1 Roseiarcus sp. | reverse complement strand
TTGTTCACAGCAACATATGGGGTGTCTCGATTGATACGTCCCACATCTAGAAAACCCGGCATCCGATCTCCTGAAGACGAGGGCGCGGCAGTCGGAGATTCTGCGGCGATTTTTGAGAAGCCGGATCGCCAGCCAGGCATTTGCGCCCAAATAGGACATTTGCTAAATGGCGAAAAGCGCTTCCGAGAAACTTCAATGGACAAGTTCACGACCCTCACTGGCGTCGCCGCACCGCTTCCGATCGATAATGTCGATACGGACATGATCATCCCCAAGCAATATCTCAAGACGATCAAGCGAACGGGGCTCGGCAAGGGATTGTTCGCGGAAATGCGCTACCGCGACGACGGCTCGGCCAATCCCGATTTCGTCCTCAACAAGCCGGCCTACGCGCGTGCTCAAATCCTCGTGGCCGGCGACAATTTCGGCTGCGGCTCGTCGCGCGAGCATGCGCCCTGGGCGCTGCTCGATTTCGGTATCCGCTGTGTGATTTCGACCGATTTCGCGGATATTTTCTACAATAATTGCTTCAAGAACGGCATCCTGCCGATCAAGGTCTCGGCTGACGATCTGCCCAAGCTGATGGACGACGCCGAGCGCGGCGCGAACGCAACCTTGACCGTCGATCTCGCGGCCCAGGAAATCCGCGGGCCCGACGGCGGCGTCGTCCGCTTCGAAA
Source organism: Roseiarcus sp. (assembly GCA_035939375.1). GTDB lineage: Bacteria > Pseudomonadota > Alphaproteobacteria > Rhizobiales > Beijerinckiaceae > Roseiarcus. The sequence continues at coordinate 2,706 of DASZFX010000117.1, read as the reverse complement.
TCGATCCCTTCCGCAAGCAATGCCTCCTCGAAGGCCTCGACGACATCGGCCTGACCCTGGTCGAAGGCGCGGCGATCGACAAATTCGAGACCAAGGCCGCCGCCGCCCGCCCCTGGTCCTGACCTCCGATGCTGTCGTTTCGGCGATCTCGACCATCGGCGTCGAATCGTCGATGATCGCCAGGATGAAGCGAAAGTCGCTCCTCCTTGCCGCCGTCCTCGCCGCATCTCTGACGATGGGCGGCCAAGCCCGTGCAGATTTTGCCTCCTGCGTGGCTTCGTTGCGCGCGGAGGCGGCGCGCGAAGGCGTGGCGGGCGGGACCTTCGACGCTGCTTTCGCTGGGATTCAGCCCGATCCCAAGGTCCTCGACCTGGAAAAAGATCAACCCGAATTCAAGACGCCGATCTGGGACTATCTCGCCGGCCTGGTCGACGACGAGCGCGTCGCCGATGGAAAGGCGCGGCTCAGCCAAAATGGTCAGACCTTCGCCGCCGCCGAACAGCGCTTCGGCGTCAGCCGCTATATCATCGCCGCGATTTGGGGCGTCGAGACCGACTACGGCCGCCAAATGGGCAAGCGGCCGCTGATCCAATCGCTGAGCACGCTGACTTGCCTCGGCGAGCGGCCGAACTATTTTCGCGGCCAGTTGATATCGGCGCTGAAAATCATCGCCAACGGCGATATCCCGGCGAGCGATCTCGTCGGCTCCTGGGCGGGCGCCTTCGGCCAGACGCAATTCATGCCCTCGACCTTTCTGCGGATGGCGGTCGATCTCGACGGCGACGGCAAGCGCGACGTCGTCAATTCGGCGGCGGACGCGCTTGGCTCGGCCGCCAATTTCTTGCGCCGATCGGGCTGGCGTACCGGGATGCCCTGGGGTTTCGAGGTGAAGCTGCCGTCCGGCTATTCAGGACCTTCGGGGCGAAGACAGAAGGCCGCGATGGCGACCTGGGCGGCGCGCGGCCTGACCCGTGCGGACGGGCGCCCGCTCGGCGAGGGCGTGGCCGGCCTCCTATTGCCCGCCGGAGCCAATGGCCCGGCTTTTCTCGTCACGCCGAATTTCGATGCGATCTACGCGTATAACGCGGCGGAATCCTACTCTCTCGCGATCGCCTATCTTGCCGATCGCCTCGCCGGCGCCAGCCCCTTTGTGACGGCTTGGCCGACCGACGATCCGGGTCTGTCCCGCGCCGAGCGCAAGGAATTGCAGGCGCTTTTGAACAAGCGCGGCTATGACGTCGGCGAACCCGACGGCGACATCGGGACCAAATCGCGCGAGGCGATCGCCAACTACCAGCGCAAGATCGGCCGCACCGGCGACGGGCGCGCCTCGGTCAAGGTGCTCGCGGCGCTCCGACAAGGGCAATGACACGCCAGGCATAGCGCTTGGCGCCGGCGCCTTTGCATTGCGTTATGGCGCGTCACGCTCGCCGGCTGCTCTCACCAGTCGTATTTGACGCGCCTAGTACGATCGGGCCGGAACGCACGCCAAACGCGAAGTATGCGCCGAGCCGGACCCTAGAGCATCGGAGCCCCAAATGAACTCACCTGGCGGGCGGCGGGAGGCGCTAGCCGCCATTATTTGGAACAGGGGCTCCTGTGCGCCGACCGAAAGGTCTGTCAAGGGCTTTAACCGCCTTCGTCGGCGCGTTCCGGTCACTGTTCCAAATAATGGCGGCCCGTGGCCTTGGCGTGTGTTTCCAGAGAGCCTCCGCGATTCAAATTGCCAATCCGATGCGCTAGTTCATCCGCATCGGCAGCCCAGCCGCCGCCATATGGGCCTTGGCCTCGCGGATCGTGTGTTCGCCGAAGTGAAAGATCGACGCCGCCAGCACGGCGCTGGCGTGACCGATCGTAACGCCTTCGACGAGATGGTCGAGAGCGCCGACGCCGCCGGAGGCGATGACCGGCACATTGACCGCATCGGCGATGGCGCGGGTCAAAGCAAGATCGTACCCCGTCCTGACGCCGTCGCGATCCATCGAGGTCAATAGAATCTCGCCGGCGCCGAGAGCGACCACTTCGCGCGCGTAGGCGACGGCGTCGATGCCGGTCGCGTTACGCCCGCCATGAGTGAATATTTCCCAGCGCTCAGGCGCGACGCGCTTGGCGTCGACCGCGACGACGACGCATTGGCTGCCGAATTTCTCCGCCGCCGCCCTGACGAAGGCGCGCTCCTTCACGGCGGCGGTGTTGATCGACACTTTGTCCGCGCCGGCGAGCAGCAAGTTGCGAATGTCCTCGGTGGTGCGCACGCCGCCGCCGACGGTCAGCGGCATGAAGCAGGCCTCGGCCGTGCGGCGCACCACATCGAGCAATATGCCGCGGTCCTCGTGACTGGCGGTGATGTCGAGGAAGCAGAGTTCGTCGGCGCCGGCCGCGTCATAGGCGATGGCGCATTCGACGGGATCGCCGGCGTCGCGCAGGTCGACGAAATTCACGCCCTTGACGACGCGGCCGTCCTTCACGTCCAGGCAGGGGATGACGCGGACCTTAAGCACGGACCCCTCGCGCGGTTCTGATCAGAGCAAGCGCCTGAACGGGATCGAGCCTTCCGTCATAGAGCGCGCGCCCGACGATCGCGCCGGCAAGGCGCGCGCAATCGGGCGACGTCAACCGGGCGACGTCGTCGATCGAAGCAAGGCCGCCCGAGGCGATGACCGGAATGGAGACGGCCTCGGCCAAGGCGAGAGTCGCCTCGATGTT
>DASZFX010000116.1:0-3941 GCA_035939375.1 Roseiarcus sp. | reverse complement strand
TTCATCCAATGCAGCCACAAAGTTGCCAAGCAACGCACGAGTGCAATTCAGGTCGCCGTGAGATTGTACGGATGTTGCCCGAGGCGTTGCCCCAGACTACTTTCTGCAGTCGTTGTCTGCGAGGCTGTCACGATAATTCATTGAATTGATTGGCGTCCCGGAAAGGATTCGAACCTTCGACCTACGGTTTAGGAAACCGTTGCTCTATCCTGCTGAGCTACCGGGACCTTGTTGACGCGAGAGCGCGAGCCCGCAAAATGGCTGGCAATGGCCATAGCGACCAAGGCGCGTCTAACACGAATTTTTTGCGCGCGCATCCTCGCGTTTTCAGCGGTCTCAGCCTCCATCCTGCCCACCTTCTTGCTCTTCCTCTGCGAGGTTCATGCCGCCTCCGCCGGCTGCGACGCCGGCCCGCAGGAGCGCGCGACCATCGTTTCCGTCGACGATCGGCTTGACTTCACGCTCGCGGACGCCCGGCAGGTTCGCCTTGCCGGGCTCGATCCCGCCGATCCGGACCACGGCGATCCGGCGACCGCCGGAGCGGCGCGCGCCTTCGCGATCGCCTGGCTTTCCGGCCGTGAGGTCGGCTTGCGCGTGCTCTCCGCCAAGCCCGACCGTTGGGGCCGCACGCTCGTTGATCTTTTTTCGCCGCCGCCGACCGCTGGGGCAGGGACGGGGCCTGTTTCCGTTGCGCTTTTTCTCCTTGGCGTCGGCCATGCCAGGGTGTGGCCGGAGCCCGAGGCCCGCGAATGCTTGGCCAAACGGCTTCGGGCGGAGGGGGACGCCCGCGACAAGCGGCTTGGCCTCTGGCGCGATCCATATTATGGCGTCGTCGAGGCGGCCGATCTCGACAATTTACGGGACCGCGACGGTCAATTCACCATCGTCGAGGGAACGCCGCGGCGGGTTGGAGAAGGCCGCAGTCGTTATTACGTCGACTTTGGGCCTCGTCGCGGGTTCACGATTGTGATCCCAAAAAAGCGGGCGAAGGTTTTTGAGCGTGCTGGAGTGACGATACAAGCGCTTGCCGGCGCGAAGATCAGAGCCCGCGGCGCTCTCGACAATCGTTTTGGCTTGCGGATGGAAATCTCCGAGCCGGAAGATATCGAGGCGGTCGACAAAGGCGATAGCGCGAAGGGAGATGCGCAGCAGCCATGAATATGAGGCCAGGCGATTGGTTCAAAAGAGCCGGCGCGGCGCGTCGCGGCGCCGGCGCGCTGGTTCTCGTCGCGCCTCTGCTTGCGGCGGCTTGCGCCAGCATCGACAATGGCAAGCCCTTGGCGAGCCTGGCCGCGACGGGCGCCCCCCGCACCACCGGCGGCGCCGCTGCTACGGCGGAGCGCCGGCGCCTCGTCGATCTCTTTGGCGGCGAATATAGCGCGCCGACGACCGAGCATTACCTCAATGGGATTCTCGGGCGCCTGGCGACGAGCGGTCCCTCGCCGAGCGAACCTTATCGCGTAACGATTTTGAATTCGCCGATCGTCAACGCCTTCGCCCTTCCCTCCGGAGATATTTTCGTCACCCGCGGTCTGCTCGCGCTCGCCAACGATTCGTCCGAAATCGCGGCGGTCATGGCCCATGAGATCGCCCATATCACCGCCCATCACGCCGCCAAGCGCGCCGAATTGGCCAAGACCGCGGCGCTCTTCTCGCGCGTCTCGAGCGATGTCCTTGGCCGTCCGCAAGAGGGGCAGGAGGTCGAGGCCAAGGCCAAGCTTTCGCTCGCCCATTTCTCGCGCGAGCAGGAATTCGAAGCCGACAAGATCGGCATCAAGGACATCGCCTCGGCCGGCTACGATCCATACGCCGCTTCGCGCTTCCTCGGGTCGCTCGCCCGCTCCACAGCGTTGCGCGCTTCGCTGCTCGGCGACAGCACAAGCGCAAAACCCGACATTATGTCGACCCACCCCTCGACGCCCGAACGCGTCGCCGAGGCGACGCTCGAAGCGCGCGAGATTGGCGCCGAGGGCGTCGGCGACGCCGGCCGCGACGCCTATCTTGCGGCCATCGACGGCATTGTCTTCGGCGACGATGCGACGCAAGGCCTGGTGCGCGGAACGCGCTTCATCCATCCCAAGCTTGGCTTCGCCTTCACCGCGCCCGACGGCTTCGTTCTCGACAATCAATCGGCGGCGTTGATCGGCGTCGGCGACTCCGGCGCACAGGCGTTGCGACTCGACAGCGTCGTGGTCGATCCGGCGACCGGGCTCGATACGGCGATCGCTTCGGGCTGGATCGACGGCGTCAAGACCTCCTCCGTCGAGACCATGACTGTCAATGACCTGCAGGCGGCGACCGCGACCGCGCAAGGCGAGCAGTGGAGCTTTCGTCTCGGCGCCGTCCGCCTCGGCGACAAGGTCTACCGGCTGATCTTCGCCGCCCACGCGCTCACCCCCGCGTTCGACAACCGCTTTCGCGCCTCGATCGCCTCATTCCATCGCTTGAGCCAGCAAGAGGCGTCCACGGTTCATCCGGCGCGCATTCAGATCGTCGTCGCTCAGGACGGCGACACCGCTGACGCCATCGCCGCCCGCATGGCGGTGTCGGATCGCCCTCTCGAACATTTCCTGTTGCTGAACGGGCTGGAGAAGGGGGGCCCGTTGCAACCCGGCCAACGCTATAAGATCGTCGTCGATTGATGAGAGGCGCGATCAGAGGCGACAGGGCGCATCGAAAATTGACGGGGCGCCTCGTGGCGGCGACCCATAACAGCGGCAAGCTCCGGGAGCTCGAGGAACTGCTGGCGCCGCATGGCGTGGAGCTTCTAAGCGCGTGCGCGCTCGGGCTTGCGGAGCCGGAAGAGACCGGCGACACCTTTGCTGCAAACGCTGCGCTGAAGGCGACGATTGCCGCGCGCGCGGCCGGCCTGCCGGCGCTTGCCGACGATTCCGGCCTCTGCGTCGAGGCGCTTGGCGGCGCGCCCGGAATCTATTCTGCGCGCTGGGCCGGCGAGGCCAAGGATTTTTCCGCGGCGATGCGGCGCGTGGAAGACGAAATCGCCAAGGCCGGCGCTCCTCAGCCGTGGCGCGCTCATTTCGTCAGCGCCCTCGCGATCGCTTGGCCCGATGATCATGTCGAACTCTTCGAAGGACGAGTGGACGGCCGCCTCGTCTTCCCGCCGCGCGGCCTCAACGGCTTCGGCTACGATCCTATTTTCGTGCCGGACGGCTACAGGCGCGGCTTCGGAGAAATGACCGCCGAGGAGAAGCACGGCATTCCGGCGGACGGCTCGCGCGCCCTGTCGCATCGCGCGCGAGCGTTCCAGGATTTGGCGCGCGCCTGTTTGACGTGAGAACGTACGACCGGGCAGGCGACGGCGTCGGTCCGAGATCGCCGGCGGAAGAATTCGCTCCCCGCTCAGGGCTCAACTGACAAATACCGCGTCAGATGTCTGTCGAGGGTGTTGGCGCGCCAACCGTGAACCTTGGACGAAACGAGGTTCTTGTTCAGATAGAACAGCAGCGGCATCATCGGCTGATCGCGCAACAGAATCGCTTCGGCCCTGGCCAGAATCCCGGCGCGTGCGCCAAGGTCGCGTTCGTTCGCCGCCCGGCGCAGCAAGGAATCGTATTCGGGATTGGCGTAATGGGAATAGTTCAGGCCGGTGTTGTCGCTTTCGGCGAGGGCGAGGAAGTTCTGCGGGTCGGAATAGTCGCCGAGCCAACCGGCCCGCGCGATTTCGAAATCGCCGCCGCTCTGGAGAAGAGCGTAATGCGACTTGGCGTCGGAGTTGACGAGGGTCGTCTCCACCCCGATCCGCCGCCACATGTCGGCGAGAGCGACGCATGTATTCTTGTGATTCTCGCTGCTGTTGTACCTGATCTCGACCTTGAGCCGCTTGCCGGCAGGTCCGTAACCGGCCTCCGCCAGCAGAGCTCTGGCGTCCCTTTCGCGCTCGCTCAACGCTTCGCCCGCCCAGTCCGGAGCGACCGGCGCGC
>DASZFX010000115.1:0-2980 GCA_035939375.1 Roseiarcus sp. | reverse complement strand
AGAAGCCGCAAGAGGGCGAGGTCATTGCGGTCGGTCCTGGCGCGCGTGACGAGAATGGCAAGCTCACGCCGCTCGACCTGAAGCCGGGCGAGCGCGTCCTTTTCGGCAAGTGGTCCGGCTCCGAAGTCAAGATCGACGGTCAGGATCTCCTGATCATGAAAGAGTCCGATGTCATGGGCGTGATTGAAGGCGCGATCGCCGCCAAGAAGGCCGCCTGAGCATCCCCGCCCCACGAACCTAAGGATATCGCCATGTCTGCGAAAGACGTCAGATTCTCCACCGATGCGCGCGACAGAATGCTGCGCGGCGTCGACATTCTCAATAACGCGGTCAAGGTGACGCTCGGTCCGAAAGGCCGCAACGTCATTCTCGACAAGTCCTATGGCGCGCCGCGCATAACCAAGGATGGCGTCACCGTCGCCAAGGAAATCGAGCTCGAAGACAAGTTCGAGAACATGGGCGCCCAGATGGTGCGCGAGGTCGCCTCGAAGACCGCCGATCTTGCCGGCGACGGCACGACGACCGCGACGGTGCTCGCCGCCTCGATCATGAAGGAGGGCCTCAAACTCGTCGCCGCCGGAATGAACCCGATGGACTTGAAGCGCGGCATCGACATCGCCGTTACGGCGGTTGTCAAGGACATCGAACGCCGGTCGAAAAAAGTTCAGTCCTCCGAGGAAATCGCTCAGATCGGCACCATCGCCTCGAACGGCGATAAGACCATCGGAAAGATGATCGCCGACGCGATGAAGAAGGTCGGCAACGAGGGCGTCTTCACCGTCGAGGAAGCAAAGACCGCCGAGACCGAACTCGATGTCGTCGAGGGCATGCAGTTCGACCGCGGTTATCTCTCGCCCTATTTCATCACCAATGCCGAGAAGATGGTCGCCGAACTCGAAGACGCCTATATCCTCATCCACGAGAAGAAGCTGTCTTCGCTTCAGCCGATGCTGCCGATCCTCGAGGCCATCGTCCAAACCGGCAAACCGTTGGTCATCGTTGCGGAAGACATCGAGGGGGAGGCGCTCGCCACGCTCGTCGTCAACAAACTGCGAGGCGGGCTCAAGGTGGCGGCCGTGAAAGCGCCCGGCTTCGGCGATCGCCGCAAGGCCATGCTGGAGGACATCGCGACCCTGACCGCGGGCAGCATGATCGCCGAAGACCTCGGCATCAAGCTTGAAAACGTGACGCTTCAGATGCTTGGCCGCGCCAAGCGGGTGCGCATCGAGAAGGAAAATACGACGATCATCGACGGCGCCGGCAAGAAGCAGGACATCCAGGCGCGCATCGCCCAGATCAAGGCGCAGATCGAGGAGACGACGTCCGACTACGACAAGGAAAAGCTCCAGGAGCGCCTCGCCAAGCTGGCGGGCGGCGTCGCGGTGATCCGCGTCGGCGGTTCGACCGAAGTCGAGGTGAAGGAGAAAAAGGACCGCGTCGACGATGCGATGCACGCGACAAGGGCCGCCGTGGAGGAAGGCATTGTCCCAGGCGGCGGGGTCGCGTTGCTGCGCGCCAAAGCCGCCATCGGCAAGCTCAGCGATGAAAACGAAGACGTCCAGTCGGGCATCAATATCGTTCTGAAGGCGCTCGAATCGCCGATCCGGCAGATCGCCGAAAATTCGGGTGTGGAGGGCTCGATCGTGGTCGGTAATGTGCTGGCCAACAAATCGCCGAGCTATGGCTTCGACGCCCAGAGCGAACAATATGTCGACATGCTCAGCGCGGGCATCGTCGATCCGGCCAAAGTCGTGCGGGTCGCCCTGCAGGACGCCGCCTCGATCGCGGGCCTCATGATCACGACCGAAGCCATGGTCGCCGAAACGCCGAAGAAGAAGGAGGCGCCGGCCATGCCGGGCGGCGGCATGGGCGGCATGGACTATTGAGCCCATGTACTATTGATCGTGCTACGACGCGAAGACGGGGCCGCAGCGATGCGGCCCCTTTGCCATGGGCGGCGACATGTCCGCCTGCGATGTGTTAGGCTTCCCGACATCACGGGCAGCGTGCTCCTTCGGCCAATCAAAATGGAGATCGCGGGATGAGATTGACGAAGACGCGGCGGCGCGCTCGCGTCGGCTCCCTGGCGGCGATTTTCGCCGCTTTTGCGCTCTCCGCCGGCGCCCTGGCGGCCGGCGGTGACGACACCGACGCGGGAACGAGCGCCAAGGACCAGCCGAAGCTTGATCTGACCACTTGCGAACGCGGGAAAGTCTGGGGCGTCAAGGATCACAAATGTCTGCCGCAGCAGAGCGGCGTTCTGCCCGACGACGACCTCGCCAATTATGCTTTCGCGCTGGCCAAGTCGGAACGCTATGAGGATGCGATCGCGGTTCTCGACCTCATGCAGAAACCCGATACGCCGAAGGCGCTGAATTACCGCGGCTACGCCACGCGCAAACTGGGGCGGACCGACGAGGGCGTCGGCTACTACCTGAAATCCCTGGCGCTCGACCCGAATTACGTTCAAGCGCGCGAATATCTCGGCGAGGCCTATGTGATTCAGGGCAAGCTGGACCTCGCGAAGGAGCAATTGTCGAAAATCAAGACGATCTGCGGCGCGAACGCCTGCGACGAATACAGCGACCTCGAAAAGGCGCTTAAAGGCGCCCATGCGCTCTGATCGATCGCCGCCAACAACGCGCCGCAGCGCCTTCACGGCCGCGGCGCGGCTTTATGATCGCGCCGCCTTCGAATGCATCGGACCATCGCTCTCGTGCGCCCTCGCAGGCGGCTCTTCGGCGAATCGCGCCCCGCGTCTCGCGGGGGATAGGCCGTTGATTGGGCGGCCTTTTCGTTAGGCGCGATGGGCGACGCGCCAGGGAAACTGGCTTTAGGAGCTCCGGCGACGTAGGCTGGCGAACCGTTTGCGACCGATGATTTCGATGGCTTCGCCCGGCATCCGTTTCAGCGCAAATCCCGCCGATCGTCTCCTCCAGCCCCAATCGGCTGCGCCGGGGCGGAATCGTTATCTCGCGCC
>DASZFX010000114.1:0-13016 GCA_035939375.1 Roseiarcus sp. | reverse complement strand
CGCGCCGCCGCTTTTCTCGATAACGGCGCGCGCCGCTTCCTGCAGCGTCGTTGTGATATCGACATTGGGCGTCGGCAATTTATCGAGAAGGGCGGCCGCGAAAGGAGAATGAACCTCCGACCCGTCGCTTGCGGTTTGCAGATGCTGCGCCGCATACATCACAATGAGGCCATCGGCCGACGAAATGCGCGCCAAGCCGCGGCTCTGGACGACGCCTTTCGTCCCCGCGGCGCGCTGCTTCATAGCCCGCTCGGCGTCGTTGTCGCGACAAGCGTCAAAAAGCGCGATCCGGACGCCTTCGGCTTGGCGTAGTCGTTGCAATACGTCCTCGACCTTGACGAGCTGGCGTTCGGTCTGGCGCAGTTCATCGAATGTCGCGTCGGCGGGAACGAGATAGGGCAAATCCTCGAATGCCGCGCGGGGCGAGGCTTCGTCTGCGCCTTCTTTCTGACGCCTTCTTACGTCCGAGGCGGCGGACGTTGGTCAATCGCCGAGGCCTTGGATTTTGCTTTGTCCTGGAATGATTGATACTCGTCAGGTTCAGGCGATTGAGCATTCGGACCGTTCAAGGGATCGGAACTTGCGCGATTTTTTGACGATTTCGGCGTTGCTGCTCGCTTTCTGCGCAGCAACGCCCGCGCGTTCGGACCCCGCGCCGGACGGGACAAGCGCCCAAACAACAACAATGCCGTCTCCGGTCGTAAGCCCGCCGCCCAAGGAGCTCCTTCCCCCGCTCCAACTTCCCCAGGTCGATCAGTCGGCGGCGCATAGCGCCGACAAGCCGACCGTACCTCCTCCCGCCGCGGCCGATGCGAAGGCCAATGCCGACTTGGAGAGGATGGCCGGGCAATTGATCATCATCGGCTTCCACGGCGCGACGCGCGATGATCGCGCCGTGAAAAGGGTGGTCGACGAGATCAAGGCGGGCGAGGTCGGCGGCGTCATGTATCTCACTGAAAACGTCAGGAGTCTTGCCGACGTCAGCGCAATGAACAGGGCCTTTCTGGAGGCCAAGCCGGACATGCCGCCTTTCATCACGCTCGACGAGGAGGGCGGCAGCGTGATGCGGCTGCGGCACGGCGTCAGGAACGTGCCCTCCGCGGAACGCGTCGCCAGGGAGTTCTCGGGCGATGTCGGCGGCGCAAAGAGCCTCTATGCGCGACTGGCCAACACGCTGGCGGCGAGCGGCTTCACAGTGAATTTTGGACCGGTCGTCGATCTCAACATCAACCCCTCGAACCCGATCATCGGACGTTTTGGCCGCTCTTTCGGCAAGGATGTCCCGACGGTGGACAAATTCGCGACGGCCTTCATTTCCGCGCATCACGACGCCGGTATGTTGACCGCGCTCAAACACTTTCCCGGACACGGGTCGAGCCGAGCGGACAGCCACAAAGGCTTCGTCGACATCACACGGACATGGCGGCCCATCGAACTCGAGCCCTATCGCAATCTCATCCATGGGAACATGGTCGACTTCATCATGGTGGGGCATCTTTATGATCAATTTGCAAGCTCCGGCGATGATTCCGCCCTGCTTCCGGCCAGCCTTTCGCCGGTTTGGATCAGAAGGGTCCTGAGGGGAAATCTCCGCTTTGAGGGGGTCGTGATCAGCGACGATCTCGAAATGGGCGCCATTCGCAAGGAATTTCCGGCGCTCAAGGATACCGTCCTTCGCGCCGTGAACGCGGGCGTCGATGTTCTGTTGTTTTCCAACACCGCCGCTTATGATCCCGACCTTGCAGACAGGGTCCGCGCCATCTTGGTCGACGAGGCCAAGGCCAACCCGACATTCCAAAAACGGATCGAGCGAAGCTACCAGCGGGTGGCCGAACTCAAAAGGAAGCTTGCCGGGTCGAGTAGGCTTCGCGAGACGGCGCCGGCGACACATCCAGACGAGGCGCCTGCCGCCGGCGCCGGCCGCGTCGCCTCAGTCGCCGACCAATTGCCCGATCCAACGGACGTGGCGCGGAACGCTTTTGAATCAAAGCCCGGCGATGGCTCATCGGACGCGACGGAGACGCTGAAAGGCGCGATGGGCGGACCCCACCCAGGCAACGCAGACGACACATCCGTCGCCGAGGATACGCGCGCCTATTTCAAAGCGCTGTCCGAAAACAGTCCATGCGGCGAGCAGTAGCGCTCTCCTTCCGCCTCGCTTCGGCGCGCTTTGTCGCGCAGGCGACGCCGCGCGCCGAAAGCGCGTGGCGAAGGCCCAAGGCTCGAGCATTCCGCCTCCTGCAATTTATCCTCGCCATTCTATGGCTCGCGCTGCCGCAGTTCGTCCTGGCGCGAGGGGCGGCGGCAAACGATGCGCAGAGCTTCCAGGCCTTCATCGAAAGCCTGTGGCCCGACGCCCAGGCTCATGGCGTCTCACGACGGACGTTCCATCTCGCCTTCAAAGGCGTGACCTTCGATCCGAAAGTCGTCGCCGAGACCGAACGCCAGCCGGAATTCGTCAGGCCGATATGGGAATATCTCGCCAGCGCCGTATCGCCATCTCGCATCGAGCGCGCAAAGAGCATCGCCGAGACCCATCGTCGTTGGTTCGACAAGGCTCACGAGGCCTACGGCGTCGATCCCGGCGCGGTCATCGGAATATGGGGTCTCGAAACCGATTTCGGCGCCTATCGCGGCTCGAACGACGTTGTCCGATCCTTGGCGAGCCTGGCTTACAAGCGCTACCGCGGCGACATGTTCCGTGACGAATTGATCGCCGCCTTGCAGATCCTGGAGGAGGGCGACGTCGAGCGCGTCGCGCTGAAGGGCTCCTGGGCCGGCGCGACCGGGCAGACCCAACTCTTGCCGACCAATTTTCTCCAATATGCGGTCGACTTCGAGGACCATGGCAAACGCGATATTTGGACGAGCGCGCCAGACTCGATCGGCTCGATCGCGAATTATCTTGGCAAGCACGGCTGGAGCGCCGACGAGCCTTGGGGCTTCGAAGTCGTGCTGCCGAAAGGCTTCGTCCTCGCCGAGGCGGATTTTTCGCAATACGCCTCGTTCGACAGTTTCGCCGAACGGGGCGTCAAGCGCGCCGACGGCCGGCCGATGCCACGCTCCGGCAAAGCGCAATTCCTCATGCCGGCCGGGCTGAAGGGGCCAACTTTCCTGGCGACGCCCAACTTCAAAGTCATCAAAAGCTACAACGACTCGACCGCCTATGCGCTGGCCGTCGCTTTGCTCGGCGACCGCGCCACGGGCGCCGCAGGCCTCGTCGCCGCCTGGCCGACCCGCGAACGCTCGCTCAGCGCGGCTCAGATACGCGACGTTCAGACGAGGCTGCACAAGCTCGGCTACGAGGTCGGCGAAATAGACGGAAAGTTCGGCGACATCGGCCAGGCGGCGCTTCGCGGCTATCAGCAGCGCAACGGGCTCGTCCCCGACGGCTATCCCACCCCGGCAATATTGGCGCGGCTGCGAAAGTCGTCTTGATCAGGGCGCAACACGCCTTCGGCGTACGTGCGGCTGAAACCTGACGTCGGCGGCTATTGCGCAGCGTTCAAACAAGCTTCGGACGCCGGCGGGAATCAACTCAGCATGTGACTGACCATGCCGTCGGCGAGCTTTGGTTCGAACCAGGTCGATTTCGGCGGCATGATCGCGCCGGCGTCGGCGACCGCCATGAGGTCGCTCATCTGGGTTGGATAGAGAGCGAAAGCGACGGCCATCGCGCCGGAAGAAACGAGCCTCTCCAGCTCTGCGAGGCCGCGGCCGCCGCCGACGAAGTCGATGCGCTTATCGCGTCGCTGATCGGAAATGCCGAAAACCGGCTCGATAATGTTCTTGGCGAGCATGGTCACCGGCAGCCGCGCGACCGGGTCGCTGCTTTGGGCGATCTCGGCCGCGATCTCTTGCCGCAGCGCGAGACGGCGCCAACGTCCGCCGAGGACCATTCCGATCTCGTCGGCGCGGGTCGGACGCACCGGCTGATCGCTGGGTTCGACCGCATAACGGCGTCCGATCTGTCTCAAAACCTCGTCTGGGGTTAGTTGGTTCAAATCGCGCAGCGCGCGATTGTAGTCGAGAATAGTCATTTGTTCCTGCGGCAACAGTACAGCGAGGAAATAGCCATCCTTCTGGGCGCGCGCTTGCGCCACGCGCAAAGCCGCGGCGGAGCGGTGATGGCCGTCGGCGATATAGAGCGCGGGCAGAGCATCGACTGCGCGCGTGAGCGCCGCGATCGTCGCCTCGTCCTCGATCACCCAAAGCTGGTGCCGTACGCCGTCGTCGGTAACGTCGACAGCCGGTTCGGCCGTTGCGGCCTGGGCGAGCAGGCTGTCGATCCCGTGCGCCGCCGGATAGGCCAGCATGACCGGGCCTGTCTGTGCGTCGACCGCTTCGATCTGGCGCACGCGGTCGTCTTCCTTCGCCGGCGTTGTCAGCTCGTGCTTGAGGATGCGATTCTCGGCATAGGCCGCAATCGACGCAACCGCCGCGAGGCCGGTCTCGATGCGGCCGCGCCAGGTCAAGCGGTAGGCATAGTAGCAGGGCTTGTCGTCGCGCACGAGTACGCCGGCGGCAATCATGCGCCGAAAATTCTCGCCGGCCTTGGCATATATGGCGCGGTCATAGGGATCGACCGTGGGATCAAAATCGACTTCCGCCTTGGAGACACGCAGAAAGCTCCACGGCTTGCCCTTTACGCGCTCGCGCGCTTCCTCGCCCGAAAGCACATCGTAGGGTGGCGCAAGAACGTCCGCCGCGCGCCCGGGCGCCGGCCGCAACGCGCGAAAGGGCTTTATCAAGGTCAATGGGGCTCTCTTTCGTGAGAATCAACCGTCGCCACATGGACGGCGATTGCGGCGTGAGTCTGCGCCGCTGGCCGTTGTCTGGCAAGACTGCCTGAATGACGGCGGCCCAAGGCGAAATGACCCCTCGGTTGCTTTTGACCGTCGAGCGGCGCCACAATATTTTCTGGAAGCGATATTCATAGGGGAGCCGCTTTTGGCTAGTCGAACCGGCCTTCCATTCGATCTGCTGCTCGAGCGAGCGGCCGGCGAACCGATGCACCGACAGATCTATAGCGCGCTCCGAAAATACATCCTCGAAGGCCGTCTTGAGGCGGACGCCAATCTACCCGGCAGCCGCATCCTGGCCCACCACCTGGGAATAGGGCGCAACACAGTCCTTTCCGCCTATGACCAACTGCTTGCCGAAGGCTATGTGGGGGCCCGGTCGGGATCTGGCACCTTCGTGCTTCCTCGTCTGAGGCAGCCTCGGGCGCTTCGTCGTGAAGCTTCCGTCGACTCGCTCCGATTGTCTCGGCGCGGCGAAATGATCGCGAGCCTTCCGCAGCCTTGTCGCACACCGGGCAAGATATGCCTGTACCCCGGCGTTCCGGAAACCAGAGAGTTTCCCTTTCTCATCTGGTCTCGGCTGTTGTCGCGGAACGCAAGGCAGAGCGATGAAGATCTCGTGACGATCCAGAACTATTCCGGCCACCTCAGACTGCGCCAAGCCATTGCGGAATATCTCGCCGTCGCGAGGGGGGTTGAATGCGGCGCTGAGCAAATCGTCATTGTCACGGGCGCGCAGGCCGCCCTGGATCTCGTGGCGCGCATCCTGATCGACGAGGGCGACTGGGCTTGGATGGAGGAGCCCGGCTATATGGGCGCGAGAAGCGCGCTACTTGCTGGCGGAGCGCGGCTTTGGCCGCTTCGGGTTCATCGACAAGGATGGACGCTGGACGACGATGCTCTCCCGCCGCCGCGGCTGATCTATGTGACGCCCTCTTGCCATTGGCCTCTGGGGGCCATCATGCGCATGGAGGAGCGGCTTCGATTGCTCAGCCTTGCCGAGCGTCACAACGCCTGGATCATCGAGGACGACTATGATGGCGAATATCGGTTCCGCGGGCGTCCGATTCCTGCTTTGCGCGGCCTCGCGCATTCCGATCGCGTCATCTATGTCGGCACGTTCGGCAAAACGATCTTTCCGACGCTGCGCCTCGGATTCCTTGTGGTTCCGCGAGAGCTGTCAATGTCGTTCAACCGGGCGATGAGCGTCACCGGCCAATTCGCTCCGTGCTCATTGCAGGTGACGGCGGCCGACTTCATCAAGCAAGGATATTTTGCCCATCACCTCAGGCGGATGCGGCGTCTCTATGCGCGGCGTCAGGCGTATTTTGTCGAACTCTGCCGGAAATACCTTTGGCGATGGATGACAATTGACGAAAACGAGTCCGGCATCCAGCTCCTTGGGCAATTCACCAAGTCGATGAACGACGCGGAGGTTGCCAGCCTTGCCTTCAAAAAGGGGGTCCAGGTTCAGCCGGTGTCGATCAATTACCATCGCGATCCGCCTCGGCATGGGCTGCTGTTTGGCTACGCGGCGCTGGACCAGGCTGAAACGCTCAAGGCCATTGCGGCGCTGCGCGCGACTTTCCAGGAAATCGAGAGCCCGAAGCGAAAGCGGCGGCGCTGAAAGCGGCCCTATCAAACTGAAAAAAAGCGGCTCTTTCGTTGGACCGGTCTCTTCGCTAAGCTCGCTCAAAATCGTGGCGCCGGGGGCGACACACGGTCCAGCGGGAGGGCGTCGTGTATCAGGTTGGACAAGAAGAGATCGACGCGCTGGCGCGAGTCATCCGCTCCAATGCGCTTTTTCGCTATGGGGTCGGCAGCCAGTGCGACACGTTCGAGGCGCGCTATGCCAAGTATCTCGGCGTGAAACATTTTGCGCTTGCGGCAAGCGGCAGCAACGCGCTAGCGGCGGCGATGACCGCGGTCGGGCTCGGCCCGGGCGACGAGGTCATTATCCCAGCGCACACTTACATGGCGACGGCAACGTCGGTGCTTGCGGCCGGCGCGATTCCACTGATTGTCGACGTCGACGAAACCATCACCATCGATCCGAAGGCGGTCGAAGCCGCGATCGGTCCGCGTACTCGGGCCGTTGTTCCCGTCCATATGTGGGGCGCCGCTTGCGACATGAACGCCCTTATGGACATCGCGCGACGACGCAATCTCATCGTCATCGAAGACGCCTGTCAGGGCGTCGGCGGCGGCTACGAGGGACGAAAACTCGGCAGCATCGGTCATATCGGCGCCTTCAGCTTCAACTACTATAAGAATATGACGTGCGGGGAGGGCGGCGGCGTTGCGATCAATGACGATGCGCTGGCCGAGCGGGCGCGTTGCGCGATCGATCCGTGTCACTTCTATTGGCTGGGTCGCGACGACGCCGTTAAGCCCTTTTCCAGCAACGGCGCCAGAGCCTCTGAGTTGATGGGCGCCATGCTCAACGTCCAACTCGATCGTTTGGACGGCATGATCGGCGCGATGCGGAACGAAAAGAAGAGAATCCTCGATGAAACCCGGTCGCTCGGCAATCTCGGTTTGAAGCCGACGCCGATGAACAGTCCGGATCACGACTGTGCGACGCAGGTTATGTACACTTTGCCGTCCGCGGACGCCGCCAAGCGCTTCGCCGGACTCTTTCCAAGCGTGATCGCCGGCAAGACTGGCCGCCACACCTATGTCGAGTGGGACCAGGTGCTGATGGGTGCGGGGGCCGGTCACCCCGCGATGAATCCGTTCAATATGCCGGCGAACGCCGAGTGCCGGAAGACCTATTCGAAAGACATGTGCGCGAAGTCGATCGACATCCTCGATCGCACGATCATGATCGCGACCCATCCCGATCACAGCGCCGAAGAGATCTCGAACATCGTCCACAATATCGGGGCCGCCGCGCGGGTCGCGCTCGCCGGACAGTCGTTTTCCGAAGCCGATTTTCGCAAAACGCGACCGGTCGACGCTCAGAAATATGATCTCAAGGCCGATGCTTGAGGCCGGCATGAGGACGGCGAATTGCGACGGACGTGAACAAAGTCTTTTTCTCGCTGACAGGAGAAACAGCGATGACAGCCAAGCCCAATCTCATCAAGCTCTGTTTGGACGCCGTTCGCGTTGCGATACGCAGCAAGGTTCTGACGCGTAGCCTGCCTGCGGCGCTCGGCGGTGCCGCCCTTGCGCTTGGCGCGTCAGGCGGCCCGGCGGCGGCTGACGACATTTCGATCTACTTCGTCGGCTGCGCCGCGCCGACCGGCTTCCACGGTTATTTGGCGCGCGGCGCCGCGGAAGCCGGAAAGAACCTCGGCGTCAAGGTGACGTACATCTATCCGGACCAGCTTACGATTCCCAACCAGGTTCAGAAAATCGAAGAGGCCATCGCCGCCAAGGCCAACGGCATCGCGCTTTGCGAATTCGCCCAGGATTCGGCCTACACGGACGTTGCGGCGCGCGCGAAAGAGGCGGGAATCGCCTTCGGCAGCGCGGCGGCGCCGCCGGCCGGCGCGCAGGTTCGCGACCCCAACGACATTTTCCTCTTCCGCACCGGATCCGACGAGAAAGCGGCGGGTGCGTTGACCGCCAAGCATCTCATCGCCATGGGCGTCAAAGGCGGAGTCGTCGTCGGCGATCAGCAGCCCGGCGACGCCACCTGCCGCGATCGCGCCGAGTCGGAGATCTCGACGCTCAAGGCCGCCGGGATCAAGGCCGAATTCCTGGAGCTCACGATGGACCCTGGCCAGCAATCGGAATCGCTCTTCAACTACCTGAGAGCCCATCCCGACACGCAGGCCGCGACGAGCGTCTGCGACGTCATTGACGGATTTTTGAGCGCCAAGGGCGACAGCGGCCGAAAAGATTTGATCCTGACGGGGTACGATATCGTTGCCCAATCACTCGCCGCGATCAAGGACGGGCGTCAAGCCTTCACGATCGACCAGCAGCAGTTCTGGCGCGGCTACATGCCCGTTCTGCTCCTAACCCACTACCTCAAATATGGTTTGATCGAGGCGAACTACTTCCTTACCGGGCCCACCATCGTCGATTCCGCGAATGTGGATCGGGTGGCGGCGCTTGTGAAGGAAGGCTACCGTTAAGCAGCTCGGTAGGGCCGACGCATAGACTATTTCCGGCGGCCTGATGCGCTGAACTTCCGCCCGCGAGCTTTGAGGCATGGCGCAAGGATCCGGAGAGAGCGCAAAGATCGCGCCGTCACGCGGAGTCGTTTACGGCGAGACGGCGCGGCGGTTGATGCTGCGACCAGAGACGACGGCGCTCGTAGCCGTCGTCGTGCTTTTCATTGTCTTCACAATACTGAGCCCGCAACTGTTTCCGACCAAGCTCACCTATATCAGCTTGATGTCGGTGGCCGCCGAACTCGGAATCGTCAGCATCGGCGTCACACTCCTGATGATCGGAGGCCATTTCGACCTGTCGGTCGGGGCGGCGCTCGGCCTCTCCTCCTACTTCACCGTGGTGCTGATGCGGGACTATGCGACGCCGCCGATTATCGCCGCCCCGGCCGCCATTGTCGTCGGAGCGGGGCTTGGCGCATTGAACGGCGCCCTCGTTGTCCGTTTCCGCATCCACTCTTTCGTCGTTACGCTCGGCACGATGCTTATTTGGCGGGGCGTCCTCATCGCGCTGACCGGCGGATTTCCGATGACCGTGACTATTCCGTCCGACTTCAAGAACATTATGTCAGGGCCGCTGCTCGACGGGTTCAGAATGTCGGTGTTCTGGTTTTTTTTGATAGGAGCGCTGGCGACCTTTCTGCTCGTGCGGACGAGGTTCGGCAACTGGATACAGGCGCGCGGACAGAACGAACAGGCGGCGCGTAACCTCGGCGTGCCGGTAGACCGCGTGACGATCATCCTGTTCATGCTCACCTCCGCGCTCGCCGCCGTCGCCGGCGTGATCCAGGTGGCGCGATTTTCTTCGGTCGACGCTCTGCGCGGCGAGGGCATTGAGCTTCAGGCGGTCGCCGTCACCGTCATCGGCGGCACCTTGCTTTCGGGCGGCTATGGCAGCGTGATCGGGACGATTCTGGGCGCTATCACTTTCGGCATGATTCAAGTCGGTTTGGTCCTTGCGGGAGCGCCCGGACATTTCTTTCGCACTCTGACCGGCGTGATCGTGGTCGGGGCGGTCATCTTGAACACAGCGGTCGCCCGCAGAATGGCGCGTTCGAAACCGCTGGGCGGCTTCCGACGCAGCAGCGAAGCGGCCGACGCCGCCATCGCCGCCGCGAGCCAAGAGGCCCGGGACGGGCGCGGCGATGAGCGGTCCCGGACCGTACGCCCTGGTCTTCCCGAGGAGCCTGCGCAATGACAGATGCGCCCCGACCCGACGGCGATCGTGAGGTACGGCTGCCCTCCGGCGCGGGCGAACTCTCGACGCGGCCGCGAAAGACAGAGCCGATCTCGCCGAACGCCGTGCCGGTGATCGAGGCGGTAAATATTTCCAAGGCCTTCGGCGCCACGACCGCTTTGGTCGACGTTTCGCTCAAGGCTTATGCCGGGCGCATTGTGGCGCTGCTCGGCGACAATGGGGCCGGGAAGTCCACTTTGATCAAGATTTTCTCGGGCGTCTTCCCGCCGGATCGTGGAGAATTGCGCTTCCGCGGCGAGCCGGTCGTCTTCGCCAATCCGGCGCAGGCCCGACAACGCGGCATCGCCACGGTGTTCCAAGACCTCGCCGTCTGCGAACTCTTGTCGGTGACGCGCAACATCGTTCTCGGTCGCGAACCGCAAAAAGGCGTCGGTCCCCTGAAATGGCTCGATGTCAAGCGCGCCGACGAAATGGCGCGCTCCGCGCTCCATCGACTCGGCGTGCGTTGGGAGCGCGGGCTTGACGAGCGCGGCGTGAATATTTCGGGCGGCGAGCGCCAATCTCTGGCCATCGCCCGCGCGATGTTTTTCGGCTCCTCGCTCTTGGTTCTCGACGAGCCAACCTCGGCGCTCGCCGTGCGCCAGGCCGGACGCGTCCTCGATCACATTGTCCAAGCGCGAGATCAGGGGCAGGCGGTGATCCTCATCACGCATAATTTCCGCCACGCGCTTTCCGTCGCCGACGATCTGACGGTGCTCGCCCAAGGACGCGTCGCGGCGTATTTCCGCCGCGATCAGATCGAACTGGACGAACTGACGGATCTCGTGGCGCGGGTGGCGTGATCCAACGGCAAAGGACGCACCCGCCGGGCGATATTCAAAACGCAGGACTTAATGGCAAGACCTACGGGCAAGAGAGGCGCATCATGACTTCGACTCGATACGCGGAGGGCCGCCGCGCCGTCGTGATCCATGAGGATGACGTCGGCATGACCCATGGCGCCAATACGGCTTTCGCCGAACTGTCGGCAATGGGTACATGCAGCGCAGGTTCGCTCATGGCGCCGTGCCCATGGTTTCCAGAGGCGATCGAGATGGCTTTACGCAATCGGGCGCTCGACCTTGGCGTGCATCTGACGCTCAATAGCGAGAAGAAGCCCTATCGCTGGCGTCCGCTGACTTCGCCGCCGAAATCGGCCGGGTTGACCGACGAGGCGGGTTACTTCTGGCCGGACGTCCCGTCGACCCGGAAAAACGCCGCGCCGGAAGCGGTGGAGGCTGAATTGCGCGCCCAGATCGACGCCGTTCTCGCAACGGGGATCGACGTGACCCACCTCGACGCGCATATGGGCGCCGCGATGATGCCGGAGTTTGTCGACATCTACTATCGGCTCGGAAAGGAATACGCCCTGCCGATTCTCCTGGTAAAGGATTTGCAGCGCTTCAACCCGATGAGCTACGCCGGCGCCGTCCAGACTCAGAATTACGACTCCGTCGTCGCCAAGGCGCGAGCCGCGGGCGAGCCGATCTTCGATCTCGTCATAGAAACGCCGTGGCGGCGAAAGACCGACGCCGAAACGGCCTATCGACAAGTGTTCGCCGATATCCCCGAGGGACTGACCTACCTGTCAATGCATTTCAACGCCCCCGGCGATTTCGAGGTTGTCGAGCCAGGTCAAGCTCATATCCGGACTGAGGAATACGCCGTCTTCAAGTCCGGCGTTATCGACCAACTCGTGGCGGCGCACGGAGTCGAAGTGATCGGCATGCGCCAGATTCGCGACCGGCTGCGCACTGCCGGACGGGCCCGGTAAAGCCGGAAAGGGTCGGTTTGCGTATCGCAATTGTCGGCAGCGGTTATATCGCACGGGTCCATGCGCGGGTCGCCAGGGATCTCGGTGGGCTGGTCCTTGCAGTCTGTGGCCGGACCCTGGCCTCCGCAGCGGCTCTTGATTTGGGGACGCCCTATGACAACCTCGATCGGCTGCTCGCAGAACAGCAGCCGGAGGTCGTTCATATCTGCACGCCGAACAATCTACACGCGGAGCAGGCCGTCGCCGCCTTCGCCGCCGGCGCCCACGTGCTTTGCGAGAAGCCGCTCGCCACGTCGAGTGATGACGCGCGCCGCATGATCGCCGCCGCCGGCAAGGCCGGTCGCGTCGGCAGGATCATGTACAACTATCGCGGCTATCCGCTCGTCGCGACGATCCAGTCTCGCATTCAGCGCGGCGAATTGGGGCGCCTGCTGCGCATAGGCGGTTGTTATATGTCGGAAGACGTCCATGCCGCCGACAAATATGTCTGGCACTTTACGCGAGGCGTCGTCGGACCGGCATTCTCTCTTATGGGTCTCGGCGTGCACTGGCTGGACCTTGCAGAATATGTGACCGGGCGGAGAATCATCGCCGTCACGGCGCAATTTTCAACCCACCAGCCGCATCGGGTGTGGCGCGGTCGCCCCGGCGAGGGCGCGCGTCCGCCGGGTCGGGAAACCGCAGATGGCGGCGTCATCGTCGAGATCGAGGTCGAGGATCAAGCCGATCTTCTTCTCCGTTTCGATGACGGCGCGGCGGGAAGTCTCACGGTTAGCGCGGTTTCGGTGGGCCATCCCAACTCGATCCGGCTCCAGATCGACGGCGCTGATCTCGGCGTCGACTGGCATCAGCAAGAGCCGGATTTCTATCTCGAGCGCAGCCCGGGCGGAACATTGCTCCGTCAGCGCCGGCCCGAAGACCTCGCTGAGGCCGACACTTTGACTTTTCTGCCCAAGGGACATCCTCAAGGCTATCTCGACGCGTTCCGAAACGTCATGGCCTCGGCGTGGCGCGACATGAATGAGGGCTCGGCAAAAGCCCCTTCGTTCGCTGATGGACTGAGAGGAATACAACTCGTC
>DASZFX010000113.1:0-3563 GCA_035939375.1 Roseiarcus sp. | reverse complement strand
TAGCGGCCGGCGATATAGGCGCTTTCGAACAGGAATACGTCGGTCTTCAGGCCGAGCAGCTTTTCGGTCGCCATATAGAGGCGATGCTCCGCGGTTCCCGGCCGGTAGTTGAAACTGCCGCCATGCGGCGTATAGGCGCGCACGGGTCCGTGAGGGCCGGCGACAAAGCCGGGCAGGCGGGCGTAGAGCCCGCCCTTCGAGCCGTGCCCGTGGACGATGTCGGGCTTCATTCGGCGCAACGTCGCCATCAGTCGATTGATCGCCGGGACGTCGCTCAAATGAGGATTGCGCTTGATGGGGCAGCCATGCACCCCGAGGGTCAGGGCGCCTTTGATGCGCGCCAAGGCCGTTGCGACATTGTCGCCGCGAAACTCGCTGTCATAGAAGAGCCCGACGTCGTGACCGCGAGCGACCTGTTCGGCGGCAAGGTCGACGACATGTCGGAACAGACCGCCGAGCGGAGCGCGAAAGACATGAACGATGCGCAGTTTACGGCCGTCGACGGTCCGCGCGGCGTTCATCGCCAGGGCTCGTTCATGGCCGAGTCTCGTTCATAGGTCAGACTCCTGGAATGTCCAAGGTCCACCCATAAAGCGATAACCCTAAAAGAACCGTTCCCGGACCGTGACCGTATCGCCGGGTCGGACCTGGAAAGTTAGTGGCACAAAGGCCGTCACTGGGCGTCCGTTGATCATGCGGGTTACGTCGGCGCCGGCTTGATAGCCGCGCGGCGAGAACCCGCCGGCGACGGCGACCGCGTTCTGCACGGTCATGCTGTTGATGAAGGGATATTGGCCGGCGGTCTGCACTTCGCCGAGCACGAAAAAGGGCCGGAACGCTTCGACTTCGACGGACACGCGCGGATCGCGCAAATAGCCGTTGCGCAGGCGCGCTGCGATCGCCCGCTCCAACTCGGCGCTCGTCAGCCCATAGGCTTTGACGAGGCCGATCAGGGGCATGGAAATGTTACCGGCGCCGTCGACGGAGAAGGAGTTGGTCAGGGAATCCTGGCCGAAGACGATGACCCGCAAGCGATCGCCGCTCGCCAATTGATAGGGCGCGTTGATCTGGGCGCGGAAGAGGTCGCCGTTATAGCGCTGACCCGCGCAAGCGGCGAGCGCGCCGGCGACGATCAGAACAAGGGCGAAAGGCAATTTCCGCATAGATCTTAAGCCGCGCACGCCATTTCTCGACGCTTCATGTCTATCGGGGCATGGTTAAGGAAACGCCAATGGCCGCGGGCGCGCTGTGGTACGCGCAGGTTGCGCCCCCGGCGTTTAACCTGTCGGCAACCTTAATTGAGGATAAACGGCGGCGGCGCTTTGCGCTGGCCGGAGTCAATGGATGAGTGGCGAGGGGTCGCAGAGCGAGGAGGCGGGCGGCGAGGCCATCGACCTGCCGAAGCTCTGGCGATCGGTCAAGCGCCGCAAGAGCTGGATCATCGTTCCGACCGGGCTCGCCTTCGCGGCGTCGCTGGCGACCGTCGTCTTGGTACATCCGCGCTATACCGGCGTCGCCAAGGTCCTCTTGGAGAACCAGGAAAGTTATTTCACGCGGCCGGAGAAGGCTGGACAGGAGCTAGCGCCGGCGCTCGATCCTGAAGCAGTGCAGAGCCAGGCGGAAACCATCGCCTCTACGACCCTGGCGCGCAAGGCCATCGCCAAGCTCGACCTTGCCGACCGGCCCGAGTTCTATCAGTACGCCGCGCCGAGCCCGCTGGAGGCCGCTTTGTCGCTGCTCGGCCTTGCCCGTCAAGCATCGGTGCGAACGACGGAAGACCGCCTCGTCGAGGCGTTTCTCAACCATCTGACGGCTTTCCCCGTCGCCAAGACGCGGGTGCTGCAGATCGAATTCGTCTCGCGCGATCCTGAATTCGCCGCCCGCGGCGCCAACGTCGTCGCCGAACTGTTCCTCGATCAACAGGAGGAGGCGAAGAAGAACGCGGCCAAGGCCGCCGGCGCCTGGCTTGCCGCCAAGATCAGCGAGTTGCGCGCCAAGGTCGCCGACGTCGACGCCAAAGTGGAGGCGTTTCGCGCGCAATCGGGCCTGCTCGCGACGGGGAAGGATCTGACCGCGCCGAGCCAGCAGCTCGCCGACATCAATACGCAGCTCGCCGCCGCGCGTTCGGCACAGGCCGCGGCGCAGGCCAAGGCGCAGATGCTGCACAACCTCGCGCGCCAAGGTAGGCTCGCCGACGATCCCGATCTTGCCCGCGACGACACCCTTCGCCGGCTCGCCGAACAGCGCATCGCGCTGAAAGCGCAGATTGCGCAGGAATCTCGAACGCTCTTGCCCGAGCATCCACGGATGAAGGAGCTCGCCGGGCAATTGGCGGAGCTTGAAGCGCAGATCCGCCTGGCGGCGGAAAAAGCGGCGCGCGCCTTGGAGAATGAAGCGCGCGTCGCAGGCGATCAGGTCGAGACGATGAGCGAGACTCTCGCCGCGCAAGCCAAGACCGTCGCCGCCGGCAACCAAGAAGACGTACAACTGCGCGCCTTGCAGCTCGACGCCAACGCCGCGCGCGACCAGCTCGAATCCTATGTGCAGAAATACCGCGAAGCGATTGCGCGCGATGCGGACAATGCCGCGCCCGCCGACGCCCGCGTCATCGCGCTGGCGAATGAGCCGCGCAACCCTACCTTTCCCAAGAAGATCGAGACGCTGTTGCTCGGCACATTGGCGGGCTTCCTGTTGTCGGCGGGCGTTGCGGTCTCGCGCGCGCTTCTCGATGACGACCAGGGCGCGCCTGTTGGAAGGCGGCCGAACGCAGCGGCGCGGATCGAGCCGACGGATTCGCCGCGGCCCGAAGCCGCGCCCCTGGCGCCTCAGCGTCCGACCGCGGAATTGGCCAAACCCGAAGGGGCGCTCGGCGAAGGCGCAGCGCGCCTGGCCGGGATCGATGAGCTCGTTGATCGTCTTACCACCCGCGCAACGGCCGGCGGCGCGCGCTTTGCTCTCATTGCCGGCGCCGGCGAGGGCGCCGGCCGGGCCGCCGCGCTGGAGCTCGGCCGGGCGCTCGCCGCAAAGGGCAGGGCGGTGCTGATCGACCTCGGGCCGACGCCCGCGGATTGGCTTTCGCGCGTGTTGCGGGCGGATGGCGCGGAGGCGAGCCGGCTCATCGGCCTCATTGACGCTCTCGACGGCTTGGCGACATTCGAAGACGCGCTGCATCGCGACCTCTCCTCGCCCCTCGACATCATTCCCTCGGGCAGCGAGACCTGGCCGATCGAAGAAGGGTTTGACGAAGTGCTCGTCGCCCTGGCCGAGACTCACGATTTCGTCATCGCCCACGCGCCCGACTGGCGCGATCCCGGGGCCGAGATTTGCGCCGAACTCATCGGCGAAATGGTCCTCGTAGCTCCGGCGAAGGATCTGCCCGCCGAACTTGACGCGGCGCGGGCGCAGATGGCCGCTTCGCTCGCTCTTGTGGGCTTGACCGCGCTCAATCGCGGCGCCCCGCTGGAGAGAGCAGCCTAGACGCCCCTCGCAGTCCTGACGACGGGCGGCGGAACCGGCCTTGGCAAGACCGGAGCGGGGATTCGGTTGTCGTTTATTACATAATA
>DASZFX010000112.1:0-2576 GCA_035939375.1 Roseiarcus sp. | reverse complement strand
GCTTCATCGGCGGCTTGGCTCGCGGCGATCTGGGCACGTCCTTCCTGACCAAACGTTCGGTCAACGCCGATATCGCCGAGACTTTCGCGGCGACTTTGGAGCTCGTCATCGCCACGGTGCTGATCGCCTTTGCGGTCGGCGTGCCGCTCGGCGTCGCCGCCGCGCATTGGAAGGACGGCTGGGCCGACAATTGCGTGCGCCTCTTCGCCATCCTTGGCGCCGTGACGCCGAGCTTCTTCCTCGCTCTCCTGCTCCAAGTCCTGGCCGGCTACGTCCTGCACGTGTTGCCGACAACGGGTCGGTTGCCGCACGGCATGGCCTTCCAGCCGGATTTCACCGGCCTCATCGTACTGGATTCGATCCTCAGGGGCCGGCTCGACGTGCTCGGCGAGGCTTTGCGCCACCTGCTTCTCCCGGCCATCGCCCTCGCCATGGCGACGACCGGGCAGATCGCTCGCATCACCCGCTCGAGCATGATCGACGTCGCCAAGCAGGACTATATCGAGGCGAGCAGAGCCTTCGGCATACCGACGCGGGTGCGCCTGTTCAAATACATGCTGCGGCCTTCCTTCGTGCCGCCGCTCACCATCATGGGTCTCGAATTTGCTTCACTTATCGGGAACGCCTTTGTCGTCGAACTGGTCTTCGCCTGGCCCGGCATGGCCGCCTACGGCGTGCGCACGATCATGCAGAAGGACCTCAACGCGATCATGGGCGTGGTCATGATTTCCGGCCTCTTCTTCGTCGCGGCGAATTTGCTCGTCGATCTCATCGTCGGTTTCGTCGATCCGCGCATTCGCATTCAGGGCGCGCGCTGATGGCCGATCAGACCCTTAAAGCCGCCCTCGTCGCGCCGGCGCGGATGACCACCGGTCAGCAGAATTGGCGTCGCTTCTCCAGCAATCCGACGGCGGTGATCGGCGCGGCCATCGTGATCATCGTGGTCCTCGCCGCAATCCTTGCGCCCTATCTAGCGCCCTACCCCACCCATGCCGGAGAGATCGTCAATTTTCGCGCCCGACACCATCCGCCTTCGTTGCAATATTGGTTCGGCACCGATGATGTCGGGCGCGACATATTCAGCCGCGTCATCTTCGGCTATCGCGTGTCGCTGACCCTCGCGGTCGTCGTTCTCGGCGTCGCCGTGCCATTCGGGGCGACGCTCGGCCTCCTCGCCGGTTATTTCGGCGGCTGGGTCGAAATCATCATCATGCGCCTGACTGATATCGCGCTCGGCATTCCCCCGCTGGTGATGGCCCTCGCGGTCTCTTCGATCCTGTCGCCGAACCTCATCAACGCCATGCTCGCCATTTCGATTCTATGGTGGACGTGGCACACGCGGCTGATCTATTCGATAACCCGGACCTTGCGCCGGCAGGAATTTGTCGAGGCCGCCGAGACGCTTGGGGCGAGCTCCTTTCATATCCTCTTTCGCGAGATACTGCCGAATTGCGTCTCCGCCATCTCGGTCAAGGTCTCGCTCGACGCCGGATTCGTCATTCTGATCGGCGCCACTCTTTCCTTCCTCGGCCTCGGCGTTCAGCCGCCGACGCCTGATCTCGGCACGATGGTGGCGAGCGGCGCCAATTTCCTTCCCGACAACTGGTGGGAATCGATCCTGCCCGGCTTTGCCATTCTCTTCGTCACGCTTGGCTTCAATCTGCTCGGCGACGGCTTGCGCGACCTCTTCGATGTCGAGGAGGTCCGATGAAGGCCACATTGCTTTCGGTGCGCAACCTCTCTCTTGAATTCTCAGTCTACGGCCGCAGGGCCTATGTCCTGAACGACGTCTCGCTCGACGTGCCCGAAGCGCGTCATGTCGCGCTGGTCGGCGAATCCGGCTGCGGCAAGAGCGTGACCATGCGCGCGATCATGGGCATCCTCAAGTCGCCGCCGGCGAGGATCACCGGCGGCGCGATCCTTTTCGACGGGCGCGACCTCCTGACGATGAGCGCAGGAGAGCGCGACGCGCTGCGCGGCGTCGCCATGTCGATGGTCTTCCAGGATCCGATGACCTCGCTCAATCCCGTCTTCACCATAGGCGACCAGATGGGCGCGATTCTCAAATATGCCGACCGGAGGCTCGGGCGCAGGCGCTCGAGGGTCGAGCGCCTCGCGCGCGTTTACGAGGTGTTGCGGCAGGTGCGCATGCCCGATCCCGAGCGCATCGCCGTCGCCTATCCGATCATGCTGTCAGGCGGCATGCGCCAGCGTGTGCTGATCGCCATGGCGCTGCTCAACGACACCCGCCTGCTCATCGCCGACGAGCCCGGCACCGCGCTTGACGTCACCACCCAGGCGCAAATCCTCAAATTGTTGCAGGATCTTGTCGCCGAACGTCACCTCGCGCTGTTGATGATCACCCACAATCTCGGCGTCGTGCGCGCTTCGGCCGACTATGTCTATGTGATGTACGCGGGCTCGATCGTCGAGCATGGGCCGACCGCGGCGCTTTTCGCCAATCCGCGCCATCCCTATACGCAAGCGCTGATCGATTGCGTGCCGCGCCTTTCGGGTCATACGACATTCAAAGGCATCGAAGGCGCGCTGCCGGACTATGCCGCGCCGCCGGCGGG
>DASZFX010000111.1:0-12334 GCA_035939375.1 Roseiarcus sp. | reverse complement strand
GTACGGGCAATAGTAGAAGGCGTCGATATGCCCGCCATCCGCCGCCAGATCGCGCCGCATCCACTCATGAAGCTTCCGCACGTCCTCTTCGCCGTAATAGCCGCGCGCGACGCCTGATTGATTGGTGACGACGATGACATGGAGCCCGGCGTCATTGACGAGCCTCACCGCGTCGCGCGCGCCGTCGATCCAGCGAAAGTCCTCCGTCCGATGGACGAAGCCGCTATCGACATTCAGGACGCCGTCGCGATCGAAGAAGATCGCGCCGCGCGCCGCGCCGGGCGCAATTGCCCTCATCGCGTCGGGACCTCGCCGCGCGCAATCAGGCCGCTGGTCGAAAGTCCGTCCAGCAACGGCGCCCGCAACACGCGGCCGCCCGCCGCCTTGACGATATCTGCGCCGACGATCTCATCGTCCGCATAGTCCGCGCCTTTTATGAGCGCGTCCGGGCGCAGCGCGGCGATGAGGCCTTGCGGCGTATCCTCCTCGAAGAGGACGACGAGATCGACGCAATGGATGGCGCCGAGCACGCCCGCCCGCGCCTGTTCGTTTTGGATCGGCCGGGCGGGGCCCTTCAGGCGGGCGGTGGAGGCGTCGCTGTTCAGGCCGACAATGAGCCGGTCGCAATGGCGCGCGGCGTAGCGCAGCGTCGCAATATGGCCGGGATGGAGAAGATCGAAACAGCCGTTGGTGAAGCCGACGGCCAGACCCTCGCGCCGCCAATGGTCGCGGATCGCCATCGCCTCTTCGCGTGAGGCCAGCGCGCCCTTGCGCATCGGCGAAGGCAAATCCTCATCCTCGCGTAACTCTTCCCAACTCACGGTCGCAGCGCCCGCCTTGCCGACGACGACGCCGGCGGCGAGATTGGCGATCCGCATGGTTTGTTCGATCGGCAGGCCGTTGACGCGGCAACAAGCAACCGCGGCGATCACCGTATCGCCGGCGCCGGAAACGTCGAACACCTGCCGCGCCTTGGTCGCCATATGAATGGGCGCGGCGCCTTCGGCGATGTAAGACATGCCCTTGTCGGAGCGCGTGACGAGGATCGCCGCGCCGGTCGCCTGGATAATTTTGCGCGCGGCGGCCTCGATGTCGTCATCGCTGTCGCAGGCAAGGCCGGTCGCAGCGGCAAGTTCGCCGCGGTTCGGCGTGATCAGCGTAGCGCCCGCGTAAGCGGAGAAGTTGCGGCGCTTCGGATCGACGAATATCAGCGCGCCGCGCGCGCGCGCTCCTTCGATCGCGCCGCGAAGAACGCGGTCGGTCAGGGCGCCCTTGGCATAGTCGGAGAGGACCAGCGCCTGCGCCTGCGGCAGGGCGGCTGCGACCCGCGCCAGCAGCGCGTCTTCGAGCGCTGCGGCGATTGGCCGGATATGTTCGCGATCGACGCGCAGCAATTGATGGGCGCCGCTCATCACGCGGGTCTTGACGCTGGTCGGACGGCTGGAATCGACAATTGCGTCGAACGCGACGGCGGCGCCCTGCAAGAGCGCGGCAAGCCGTCCCGCCTCGCGATCCTCGCCGACCGGCGCGATCAGCCGCACGGCGGCGCCGAGCCGCGCGATATTGGCCGCCACATTTGCGGCGCCGCCGGCGACCTCGCGATCGCCCGAATGGCGCAGCACCGGCACCGGCGCCTCCGGAGAGACGCGCTCGACCGCGCCATTGACATAGACGTCGAGCATCGCGTCGCCGACGACGAGCAGGGATGTTCGGGCAAGCGCGGGAAGCATGGCTCGACCTTAGTGGAAGGGCGGCGGGGCTGGAAGGCGGGGGCGGACCTTTACGTCAACGCCCTGCGCAGCGCCAAGGCGACGAGGCTGACGACGCCAACGCCGGCCGCCCATAGCGCGGCGAACCAGAGGAGGCGCACGAAAAGCGGCGAGGGCTTTTCAGTTCGCGTCAGTGATAGCCTCCCGCCGGATCGATTTTGCCGCGAAAGACCCAATAGGAATAGCCTGTATAAGCCAGAATGAGCGGGATCAGCACGAGCGCGCCGACGAGCAGGAACCGCAGGCTGCTGTCGGGCGCCGCCGCCTGCCAGATCGTCAAGGAGGGCGGGACGATATAGGGGAAGAAGCTGACGCCAAGGCCGGCATAGGACAAAGCGAAGAGGCCGAGCGCCGCCGGAAAGGGCAGCCGATCGTTGCGATCCTTAAGCCCCCGATAGAGAACGTAGCCGCAGGCGACGACCAGCAACGGCACCGGCGCGACAAAGACGATCGCCGGAAAGGCGAACCAGCGCCTCATGAAGACGGGATCGAGGAAAGGCGTCCACAGGCTGACCGCGCCGATCAGCGCCAGCGTGCCGACGCCGGCGATCCACGCGAGCGCGTAGGCGCGATTGAGGACCTCGCCCTCGGTCTTCAATATGAGCCAGGCCGCGCCGAGCAAGGCGTAGCCGACCACGAGTGCGACGCCGGTAAGGAGGCTGAACGGCGTCAACCAATCCCACCAGCCGCCCGCGTACGCCCGGCCTGCGACCGGAATGCCCTGAACCAGCGCGCCCAGCGCGATCCCTTGCGCGAAGGCCGCGATCGTCGAGCCGAGGGCGAAAGCCCAGTCCCAGGCGAATTGGCCGCGCCTCGTACGCCAGCGGAATTCGAAAGCGACGCCGCGCAAGATCAGCCCGAGCAGCATCGCAATAATCGGCGCATAGAGCGCCGGCAGGACGACCGCATAGGCGAGGGGGAAGGTCGCCATCAACCCGCCGCCGCCAAGCACCAGCCAAGTCTCGTTGCCGTCCCAGATCGGCGCGACGCTGTTCATCATGATGTCGCGGCTCGCTTCGCCTTTGACGAAGGGGAACAGGACGCCGACGCCAAGATCGAACCCGTCAAGCACGACATAGGCGAAGACCGCGAAGGCGATCAGGCCGGCCCAGATGAGGGGAAGATCGATCGTCATGGCTTCACGCCCGATGCGGCGGCGCGAAGAGCGTCAAGATCGATCGCGGCGGCCGGCGTGACGCCCGCGGCGCGGATGGGCTCTCCGGTCGGCAGATCGGGTTCGACCGCTTCCGGCGGCTTGTTCATCAGCCGCAGAAGGTAGAAGACGCCCGCTCCGAAGACGCAGAAATAGACGATCGCAAAAGCGATGAGCGAGGCGCCGACGCCGGGCGCGGCGATCGGCGAGGCCGATTGCGCGGTCGTCAGCAGCCCATAGACCGTATAGGGCTGGCGGCCGACTTCGGTCGTCGTCCAGCCGGCGAGCACCGCGATGAAACCGGAAGGCGCCATCGCGACCGCGGCGCGATGCAGCCAGGGCGAATGATAGAGCTTGTCGCGCCAGCGCGCCGCAAGGCTCCACACGCCGAGGCCGACCATGGCGAAGCCGAGACCGGCCATGATGCGGAAGCTGAAGAAGAGGATCGTCGCATTGGGCCTCTGATCGGCCGGCCAATCTTTGAGGCCATGCACCAAGCCATGCAGATGATGCGTGAGGATCAGGCTGCCGAGGTCGGGGATTTCGACCGCATATTTCGTCTTCTCGGCGCTCATATTCGGGAGCCCGAAAAGGATCAGCGGTTCGCCCGCCTTGGTGTCGAAATCCCCCTCCATCGCCGCGATCTTGGCCGGCTGATGCTGGAGCGTGTTGAGCCCATGCATGTCGCCTGCCAGGATCTGGATCGGCGCGACGAGCGCCGCCATCCACATCGCCATCGAGAACATCACGCGCGCGCGTTCGTTGGCGCGATCGGGCAGAAGATGAAAGGCGCCGACGCCGCCGACCATGAAGGCCGTGGTGAGATATGCGGCCAGAACCATATGGACGAGACGGTACGGAAAGGAAGGATTGAAGATGACGGCGAGCCAGTCGACGGCGATGAACTGGCCGACCTCGTTGGTCGCATAGCCCGTCGGCGTCTGCATCCAGGAGTTGGCGGAAAGAATCCAGAAGGCCGAGATCAAGGTGCCGAGGGCGACCATGAATGTTGCGAAGAAATGGAGGCCGGGGCCGACCTTGCGCATGCCGAACAGCATGACGCCGAGGAAACCCGATTCGAGAAAGAAGGCGGAGAGAACCTCATAGCCCATCATCGGGCCGACCACCGGGCCGGCCTTGTCGGAAAAGGCGCTCCAATTGGTTCCGAACTGGTAGCTCATCACCAGGCCGGAAACGACGCCCATGCCGAAAACAACAGCGAAAATTTTCTTCCAATAGGTGAAGACCGACATGTAGACCGGCCTCCCGGTCCACAGCCACAGAGCTTCGAGAACCGCCAGATAACTGGCGAGGCCGATCGTGAAGGCCGGAAAAATAATATGGAAGCCCATGGTGAAGGCGAATTGCGCCCGCGCCAGCGCGACCGGATCGAAGCCGCTCACGACGCCTCCTTACCTGCCGCCGCCGGTTGCGCCGCTCGCGCCGGGCGCAGGGGCCTGCCCAAAGGGTGGTCAACTAAATCTGATCGAAAGAATCATACATCGCCAGACGGCATAACGTCGCTGCCTGCGCCCGGTCCGCGGCAGGATCTATTTCGTCGCCCGCCGCCCTCGCCCAAGGCTCTCGTATTGAAAGCCGAGCGCGGCCATCTCGTCGCGACGGTAGATGTTGCGCAGATCGATGACGATCGGCCGGCGCAAAGCCGCCTTGACGCGCGCAAGATCGAGCGCGCGGAACGCGTCCCATTCGGTGATGATGACCAGCGCGTCGGCGCCTTGCAGGCAGGAATAGGGCCCGTCGGCGAAGGTGACGCCCGGCAGCAACTCCTTGGCGGATTTGGCGCCTTCGGGATCGAAGGCGACGACTGTCGCGCCTTCCGCCTGCAAGGCGGGAATGATCGTCAGACTCGGCGCCGAGCGCATGTCGTCGGTGTTCGGCTTGAAAGTCAGGCCAAGCACGGCGATCCTCTTGCCCTTCACCGAACCGCCGCAGGCTTTGACGATCTTTCGCGCCATGGCGAGTTTGCGGTTCTCATTGGCCTCGACGAGGGTCTCGACGAGACGAAGCGGCGCGCCGGCCTCCTTGGCGATCCTCATCAGAGCCAGCGTGTCGTTCGGAAAGCACGAGCCGCCAAAGCCTGGGCCGGCGTTGAGGAATTTGTAGCCGATCCGATTGTCGAGGCCGACGCCGCGAGCGACGTCCTGCACGTCGCCCCCGACCTGCTCGCAAAGGTCGCTGATTTCATTGATGAAGGCGACTTTCATCGCGAGATAGGCGTTGGCCGCGTATTTGATCAATTCGGAGGTGCGGCGGCTGGTGAAAAGCAGCGCGCCCTGATTCAAATCGAGCGGACGATAGATGTCGCCCATCACGCGGCGCCCCTCCTCGTCCTCGACGCCGATCACCACCCGGTCAGGCTGCTTGAAGTCGTCGATCGCGGCGCCCTCGCGGAGGAACTCAGGATTTGAAACGACCGAAAAGCGCGCTTTGGGCGCGCACTCGGCGATGATCTGCTCGATTTCATCGCAGGTGCCGACGGGCACGGTCGATTTCATCACGATGACGGCGCCATCTTCTATGACCCCGGCAATCTCGCGCGCCGCCGCCTGGACATAGGTCAAATCGGCTTGGCCGTCGTCCGGCTTTGTCGGGGTGCCGACCGCGATGAAGATCGCCTTGGCCCCCTTGGTCGCTGCGATATCCGCGCCAAAGGAAAGACGGCCGGCGCGCACATTGTTGGCGACGACCTCCTGGAGGCCGGGCTCGAAAATCGGAATCTGGCCGCGGCGCAGGGCCGCCACCTTGTCGACGTCCTTGTCGATACAGATGACTTCGTGCCCGAAGTCGGAAAAACACGCGCCCGAGACAAGCCCGACATAGCCGGCCCCCACCATCGCTATGCGCATCGCCCGGCCGTCTCCCGCTTAATAAGGACGGGCGCCTTCTAGCGTTGGCTCAGGCGCGTGGCAAGGAAGGGCGAGATCAAGACTATGATCCACAAGAGTTCCTTTCGCCCTCAATCATCGCCAGCAATCAATGCGCACGAGGCCTTCCGGCGTTCTTTTCGCCGCCTCACCACGTCAAAAAATATTGCTTCACCTTGTTCATGAATTGCTCGCGCCGCTCGGGCGCGGGGCGATTCATGGCGTAATGGGCGAGATAGCGGCGCTTGGCGTTGACGGCGACAAGGGCGCGCAGCGATCGGTTGAAGACGCGCCGGGGCGGATCGCCCATCAGAATCGTGCGCCAGCGATCGCCGCCATAGGTGCATACCGCCGCGAGGCGCTTGACCTTCTGGAGGATCGGCGTCCAGCGGCCGCTTTCGTCCAACGTGAAGGCGACGCCGGGCAGGAACACCTTGTCGATGAAACCCTTCAGTATCGCCGGGTAGCCGTAGTTCCAGACCGGAAAGACGAGGACGAGGGCCTCGGCGGCCAGCAGGCGATCGACATAGGGCGCGACCCGCGCGCGGTTGTGCTTTTGGTCATGGTACTGGATCCGGTCCTGCCGACTGAGGACCGGATCGAATCCTTCCGCGTGGAGATCGCAATCGTCGACCTCATGGCCGCGCGAACGCAAGGTCGCGACGACCTCGCGGTGGAGCGCGGCGCTGAAACTCGTCTCGACCGGATGAGCGAAAAGCACCAGCACCCGCATTCTTCTTCAGGCTCCGGCGGCGCGGGCGCGCTCTTCAAGGCCTGGAAACAGAAAGTTGCGGCCGGCGGAAAAGTCGAAATTCGGATCCTCCCAGGCGATCATCTTGCCTGGATTGAGCAGCCCGAGCGGATCGGCCTCGCGCTTGAAGGCGAGTTGAACCGCGTCGGTCTGCTTCATGCCGCCTTCCTCGAGCGTGTAGCGATGCGGATTGAAAATCGGCGCGCCCATCGATTGGTGGATGGCGATGATTTCTTCGAGCCGCGCCGGCGTCGAAAACCGCACCAGGGGCAGGCCGAAGCAGGTGATCTTGCCATTGAAACGCACGAATTCGAGATGACCCATCACCTCGCGCCCGAAATGCTCATGGATGCGCTTGACGGTCGCAAGTTGATTGGGGAACGGATAGAGCGCTTGCAGGTAGGTGATCGCCGGATCGACTCGCAGCCCGCGCAAAGTCGTATGGTTCCATGAAAGTTCGTAATTGGGCGGCAAGCCCTTGCGGTCCTCCGGCGCGATCAGCGAAGCATCGAACAATGTCGATGCGCCCTTATAGCGGCGGTTGAAGGCGCGCAAGGCGTCGAGCGCATGATCTGCGACCATGACCAAAACGACGCTCTGTCCCGCCGGGAGAAAACGGCGATGGCGAAGAAAATATTCGTGCGGCGCGGGATCGGCGACGACGGTTATGAGCTTGGTCAAGATCCCGTCTTCTTCGCCGAGCGCATTGGCGTAGGATGCGCCGGCTTCGAACGTCGCGAAGCCGACGATCATGTCGATCCAGGGGTAGCCGGCCGTCAGCGGCGCCTCGACCTCGACGATGACGCCATTGGTGCCATAGGCGTGCGCGGCCTTGTGCAAATCCTCGCCGGTCAGCTCAAGGGCGCGCGGCTCGGCCTCCATCGTCAACACGCGCAAACGCAGAATATTGCCGAAGTCGCGTAAACCGCCCCAGTTGATCGAGCCGACGCCTCCCGATCCCCCCGCGACGAAGCCGCCGATGGAAGCCGTCGCATAGGTCGAGGGGTACATGCGCAGCTCTTGGCCGGAGCCGCGCGTCTCGACGTCGACCTTGGCGAGGATCGCGCCCGGCTCGCAGATCACGCGGCCCGGGTTGATCGCGCGGACGCGATTCATGTCGGCGAGATTGAGTACGATTCCGCCGGCGAGCGGCATCGCCTGGCCGTAATTGCCGGTGCCCGAGCCGCGCGGCGTCACCGGGATTTTCAAACGATGCGCGGCGGCGAGAACCGCGACCACCTCGGCTTCGCTTTGCGGCGAGACGACGAGATCGGCAGCGACGTGATCGAGCTCGGCCTTGAGGATCGGCGAATACCAATAGAAATCTCGGCTCTTCTGGCGCACCAGGACCGGATTGTCCTCGAATTTGATCGGGCCGATCGCCTTGCGGAACGCTTCTATGTCGTAGGCGCTGCTCATGGGCGAAGACCTTCGAGGCTATCGATCTCCGCGTAATCGGGCGGGACGGCGTCGAGAACGCCGCCGCCGCGCAGCACCGTGCGGTCGACCTGGGGACGGGCGAAGAGTTCGGTGAAAGAGCGCGCCTTGGTCAAGATCATGTCGGCCGGCGCGCCGACGGCGAGCGCGCCCGCGCCGTCGAGCCCCATCGCCGCGGCGGGTTCCGCAAAGAGCGCCGCGGTCCAAGGCTCTATCGGATGATCGAGATGCAGGATGCGCACGCCCTCGCGCCAGACCTCCATCATGTCGAGATCGCCATAGGCGTAGAAAGGATCGCGCGTGTTGTCGCTGGCGATCATCGTGCGCACGCCCGCCGCTTTCAGCTCATGCAGCGTCGTCACGCCCCGCCGGCGCGGCGTAAGGCCGGCGCGACGGTCCTGGAGATAGAGATTGCACATTGGCAGCGAGACGACGCGGAGCCCGGCCGTGGCGACGAGATCGATCGTGCGTTTGGCCTCGTCGTCGGGCTGGACGCCGAGCGAACAGCAATGGCCGGCCAGAATGGGTCTGGCGAAGCGGCGCTCGATCGCCGTGCGAGCGATCGCGCTCAATGAGCGAGCCGCGGGATCGAGCGTCTCGTCGACATGGAAGTCGAGCTCCCAGCCTTTGCGCTCAGCAAGATCGAAAAGAATGTCGAGCCCTTCTTGCAGGCCTGGAAACGCGTAGGCGACCGCGCCGAGGATGCCGGAGCCATACGCCTCGACCCTCTCTTCGACGATGCGCATATGGTCCTTGTCGAAAGCAAAGTCGATGAGGAACAAGGGCGAGCCCTGAAGCGCGATGCGCCCGCGCCAGCGCTCGCGCGCCGCGGCGAAGACCGGCCAACTGATCGCCGTCTGCGGGCCGATGCTGTCGATGTGGGTGCGGATCGCGCCCGTTCCATGCGCATAGGCGCAGCGCAAAGAGAACTCCATGCGCTTGGCGACATCCCCGGCGCTCCAATTCGCGAGCCGATCGGCCTTCACCCTTTCGAGCGCGCTGGCGAAACTGCCGTCGACATTGGCCGCGCGCCGCCAGATGTGACCCTTGTCGAGATGGGTGTGAACATCGACGAACAGCGGCAAAGCGATCGCGCCTCCAAGCGCCAGCCGCGGCGTGTCGGCGTCGATTCGAAGGGCCCCGGCCGGAGCGAGCGCGCCGATGCGGCCTTTGTCGACGAGAATATCGACGCCTGCCAGCCCCTCCGAATCCAAGCAGAAGTGACCGTCGAGCGCCGAACGCGGGACTTTCGCCCCGATCAGCGCGTAGCTATCGGCGCTGGCGATCGTGAAACAGCGCCCCATCTCACGCCTCTTTTCTCCGCGCGCTGTCGTGCCAGCGGCGCAGGAGGAGATGGGAGAGGGCCGTGAAGAATAGGAAGATCAAAATGCCGGCGACGGAAATCAGCAGCAGCGCCGCGAACATCCGGGGGATGTTCAGTCGAAATCCGGATTCGACAATCCGATAGGCGAGGCCCGCGCCCTGTCCGGCCGAGCCCGCCGCGATTTCCGCGACGATTGCGCCGATCAGCGCCAGTCCGCCGCCGATCCGCAATCCGCCGAGAAAATAGGGCAGAGCGCTGGGCAGCCTCAGCCACAGCAATTGCTGCCAATGGGAAGCGCGATAGAGATCGAAGAGATCGATCAGATTGTGGTCGGCTGAGGCAAGACCAAGCGCCGTGTTCGAAAGGATCGGAAAGAAGGCGACCAGGAAAGCGCAAACCAGCACGGCCGTTCCGGTCGAAAGATAGACCAAGAGGAGCGGCGCAATCGAGACGATCGGCGTGACCTGCATGACGACGGCGAAAGGAAAAAAGGCGCGTTCGACGACCCGCGATTGGGCGAACAGCATCGCCAAGGCGACGCCGCCCAAGATCGCGGTGAGCAGCGCCTCGAAAGTGATCCGCAACGTCACCAGAAGCGAGCCGTAGAGGGTCCACCAATCGATGTAGAGCGTCTTCAGGATCAGGCTTGGCGCGGGCAGCACGTAAGGCGGTACGGCCTCGTACCAGACGACGAACTCCCAAAAGAAGAGCGCCAGAATCAGAGCGGCGGCCGGCAGAGCGAATTCCAGCAATCTCTCACGAAGCACGGCGGCGGCGTCCTTGTTCTCTATAGATAGTCACGCCAGCGACATGCCCTCCATCGCGCCATGGAGCGCGATGGAAGTCTCGCGACATTTTTCGGCGTAGGGGGCGCTCAAGCGAAACTCCTCGTCGCGCGGCAGGGGCGCTTCGACGGGGATGTTGGCGACGACGCGCCCCGGCCGCGGCGCCATGACGACGATCCGCGTCGAAAGATAGACGCTCTCATAGACCGAATGGGTGACGAAAATGATCGTCGCGCCGAGCGCGACTTTGAGCTGGACGAGATCGTCGTTGAGCTTGATGCGGGTGATCTCGTCGAGCGCCGCAAAGGGCTCGTCCATCAGGAGCAAGGGCGGCCGCAAGACGAGCGCGCGGGCGATCGAGACGCGCATCTTCATGCCGCCGGAAAGCTCGCGCGGATAGGCGTTGACGAATTTGGATAGGCCAACGCGCTCTAGCGCTTCCTCGACGCGGCCTTTGGCCTCGCCGCGAGAGACGCCGCGAAAGCGCAGCGGCAGGAAGACGTTCGAGAAGACTGTCGCCCATGGCATGAGCGTCGGCTCCTGAAACACGAAGCCGATCTCCGGCCGGCCGCCGCGCCATTCGATGGCGCCGTCCGTCGGGTTGGTCAGCCGCGCAATGAGGCGAAGCACCGTCGACTTGCCGCAACCGGAGGGGCCAAGAAGCGAGAGGAATTCGCCCTCGCGCACATCGAGGTTCAGTCCGGCCAGGGCTGTGACGCGATTGGCGAAGACCTTGGAGACGCCGCGTAACGACACCAGCGCGTCGCCGGAGAGCGACGCGCCGGAGGAAGGCGGCCCTGACGCCGCCTGTTTTTCAACTGTCGCGCTCAACATTCCTCCCGAGAGCGGCGGCTGAAGCGCGCCATGACTCCCGCTCAGTTCTTTGGACGCAGGTCGAGGCCGACGCCCTTGTCGACGAACTTCGTCGTATAGGCCTTCTGATAGTCGATGTCCGGCTTGACGACGCCCGCCTTGACCATTTTATCGTAGAAATCCTTGACCCTGGCGTCGGTGACGGCGCCGATCCCAAGCTTCAGCGCGTCGCCGGAATCGACGATCCCATATCCCTTGAGCTTGCCGATCGAGAAAGCGATCTGGTCATCGGTGATGTCCGGATTGTCCTTCTTGATCGCGGCATTGGCCTTGGCGTTGTCGCCGTAGAGGTAATGGTACCAGCCGATCGACGAAGCGTCGACGAAGCGCTGCACGAGATCGGGGTTCTTTTCGACCAGATCGATCCGCGTTTCGATGGTCGTAGCATAAGTCGAATAGCCCTGGTCGGCCAGGAGGAAGATGTTGGGCTTGAAGCCGCCCTGTTTTTCCACCGAATAGGGCTCCGCCGTCAGATAGCCCTGCTGGATCGAGTTTTTATCGGCGATAAAGGGCGCGGCGTTGAAATTATACGGCTTGACATTCTCTTCCTTGAAGCCGTAGGCGACCCTCATCCATTGGAAAAAGGAGGCGACGCCCTCCTTGCCGACGAAGGCGGTCGCCTTCGTCAAATCGGTCCATTTGTCGAGACCGACGCCGGGATGCGACATGAAGATCTGCGGGTCCTTCTGGAAATCCGCGGCGACGACGATCGTCGGCACATGCTGCTCGACCGCCTCGAAGGGCAGGAGCAGATTGCCGCCCATGTAGAACTCGATCTTGCCGGCCGCCAACAGCAGGCCGTTATTGGCTTGGGGGCCGCCCGGCAGGATCGTGACGTCCAGGCCGTATTTGGCGTAAGTGCCGTCGACGACGGCTTGGTAATAGCCGCCGTGCTCTGCTTCCGCGAGCCAATTGGTGCCGAAAGTCACTTTGTCGAGCGCCAAAGCGGGGCTCGACGCAATCAAAAGGCCGGCGAGACCCGACCAGACCAAAGCGCGCATGACTTCTCCCTCCAAACAACAAGGCGACGATACGAAAGTCGATCGCTGCTTTGCAAGCGGCGCGCTGAAGACGCGCCTTGCCATGGCGTGGGCCAAGGACTAGTCGAAACAAGTCTATATCGGGGGCCGGCCGGCGTCGCCGGGGAAAATCATGCGCCGTTTGACGCCACAGAGCCTTCATCCGCCCTTCGCGCGCTATGTCCATGGCGTCGAGATTCCGGCCGGGGCGCGGCTGATTTTCTGCTCCGGCCAGCTTGGCGTCGAAAAGAGCGGCGCAGTCCCGTCCGACATCGAGAGCCAGGCTCGCCTTTGCTTCGAGGCCATTTCCGCCATTCTCGCCGAGGGCGGGATGGGTC
>DASZFX010000110.1:0-1723 GCA_035939375.1 Roseiarcus sp. | reverse complement strand
CCCCGGGGCGGCGGCGCCTCTCGCGCACAATGCCGCCAACAAACGTTGAAGTCCTGGGCCCACGACCGGTGTCGTCTTGC
Source organism: Roseiarcus sp. (assembly GCA_035939375.1). Classification (GTDB taxonomy): domain Bacteria; phylum Pseudomonadota; class Alphaproteobacteria; order Rhizobiales; family Beijerinckiaceae; genus Roseiarcus. The sequence continues at coordinate 1,643 of DASZFX010000110.1, read as the reverse complement.
GCGTTCGGATAAAAACGGCTCGGCCCGCTCCCGCCTTGTCGCCAACCCCGAAATAACGCACCCTACCGTGAAGACGCCAAGGGAGGGAGCGCGCGCATGCGCGATTTAAACGGCAAGACCGCTTTCATCACCGGCGGGGCGAGCGGCTTCGGATTGGAATTCGCCAAGCTGTTCCTCGGCGAAGGCATGAATGTTTTTATCGTCGACATCGAGGCGCCGGCTTTGGAGCGCGCGCTCGAAAAGCTGAAGCCTCTCGGCGGGCGGGCCCGCGGCGCGGTTTGCGATACGGCGAAACGCTCCTCGCTCGAACAGGCGGCGGGCGAAGCCTTCGCGGCCTTCGGCCCCGTACATCTCGTCTGCAACAACGCCGGCGTCGGCGGCGGCTCCGGCGCGACGCACGAATTCTCCGAGCGCCATTGGGACTGGGTGATGTCCGTCAATCTCATGGGCGTCGTGCATGGGATCGCGATCTTCCTGCCCCATATGCGCGCCCATGGACAAGGCGGCCATTTCGTCAACACCGCCTCGATGGCCGGCATGCTCGGCCAGCCCTTCGGCGCGCCCTATAGCGCCAGCAAGGCGGCGGTGATCGGCGTTTCCGAGACGCTCTATTACGAGCTGCGCGAAACGAATATCGGCGTCAGCGTGCTCTGCCCCGGCTTCGCCAAAACGCGGATCACGTCGAGCGAGCGCAACCAGCCGGCGGATCTCGATGAGGAAAGCCACGCGCCGTCCTCGCAGCAGGCCGCCGATCGCGCCGCCCAGACGATCCTCGCGGTCGCCGCCGGCCTCGAACCGGCGGAAGTCGCCGCCCGTACTTTGGAAGGGATCAAGGACGGCGATCTCTACATCTTCACCCATCCTGGCATGCGCAAGCTCGTCGAGAAGCGCTTTCAGCGCATCGCTCAGGCCTATGACAAGGCGGATGGATATTTGGAGCGGGCGAAGAAAGTCTAGGCGCGTGCCTGGGCGCCGAATGGCTCTCTCTTTCGCTGCCGCCATCGCAGCGCCCGGGGTCAATCGCTAGAGCGTCGCCGTCGGCGCGCACGCTGAATATGACCGCATCGACGCTGAAGCGGTTTCGCTGTTCTGAAGAGACGTGATCAAATGAACATCCGCCCCATCCGCACCGACGTCGATCACCAAGCGGCTCTCCGCGAGATAGAGGCCCTCTGGGGCGCCGCGAAAGGCTCTGCGGGGGCCGATCGCCTCGACGTACTCGCCACGTCGCCGATTGTGGATAGAGCGCCCTACGGCTTCGCCCCTCACCCCGCCCGGATGAACCCGCCGCCCAGCACGCGCGCCTCGGGGTCGCGCGAAGCATAGAAGACGCAAGCCTGGCCCGGCGAGACGCCGGTCTCGGGATCGTACAATTCGACATCGCCGCGTCGCGTCAGGCGCGCCGGCGCCGGCTCGCGCGTCGAACGTACGCGCGCGGCGATTTCGAGCCCTTCGGCGGGCAGGTCCGCGAGCGCGCCGTCGCCAAGCCAATTGATGTCGCGTAAGCCAATTCGGCGCTTGTTCAGCGCTTCGCGTGGGCCGACGACGACGCGGCGACGGGCGGCGTCGAGCGAAACGACGTAGAGCGGCGCGCCAGAGGCGACGCCGAGGCCGCGGCGCTGGCCGATCGTATAATGGATGAT
>DASZFX010000109.1:0-2655 GCA_035939375.1 Roseiarcus sp. | reverse complement strand
AAACCGTCGCCCCGAAGTGATGCGGTCGGCGACGGTAGTCTGATCATATGGACTCGGTTGCAGAGATGGCTCGGCGCTTCCGAGGCGCGGCCAATTCGCGCTGTTGAGGGCCGGGACGCTAGACAAGAAAAACCGACAATTTCTTGCCAGGCCGGCCGGGAGTTGGTATTGTTTTTCAGAAAGCCGACAAGACCGGTTGGCGCTTCCCATAGGCGACACCCGACGCGGTTTCGGCGTTAAGAGCAGGACGCGACTCGGGAATGGCGCCGCAAGCCATTGAAATCGCTCAAGACGGACTCGGAAATGGCGATCCGCCGGCTCGCGAAGGAGAATCGATCAGGCGACTTCCGTATCAGTCCTCGCTCAGCCCCAGCACGTCCGCCATCGAATAAAGCCCGGGTTTGCGGTCCTTCGCCCACATGACGGCCTTGAGCGCGCCGCGGGCGAAGAGCGCGCGATCCTCGGCATGATGGCTCAACGTCACCCGCTCGCCCTCGCCGGCGAAGATGACGCTATGGTCGCCGACGACCGTGCCGCCGCGCAGCGCTGCGAAGCCGATATCGCCGGCCCGGCGCGCGCCGGTCAGGCCGTCACGGCCGCGCGCGGAATGGTCCTTGAGCGCGACATTTCGGCCTTCAGCCGCCGCTTCGCCGAGCAAAAGCGCCGTGCCAGAGGGCGCATCGACCTTCATGCGATGATGCATCTCGATGATCTCGATGTCGAAATCCTTGCCCAGCGCGGACGCCGCCCGCCGCGTCAGCGCCGCGAGAAGGTTGACGCCGATGCTCATATTGCCGGAACGCACGATCGGGGCATGGCGCGCCGCCGCGTCGATCTTGTCGAGATCCTCGTCGGTCAAGCCGGTCGTGCCGATCACGCCGGCGATGCGCGCCTGCGCGGCGAGCCCCGCGAGAGCGACGCTCGCGGCGGGCGAGGAGAAGTCGATGATCGCGTCAGCGTCGAGCAGCAAGGGCAGCGGATCGGCCACGATCTGAAGGCCCTTCGCAGGGCAGCCCGCGAGCACCGCCGGATCCTGGCCGAGCCAGGGTGAGTCTTCACGCTCGAGCGCGCCCGTGAGCTTGAACCCTTCCGACTCATGGATCGTCCGGACGACCATGCGCCCCATGCGGCCGGCGGCGCCGCTCACAATCAGTCTTAAGTCGGCCATTTCCCGGATTCCTTCGCTCGGCCATCAGCGCGGCTGGGGCCCCTCGTAGCCTTCGACGATCACGAGATCGGCGTCGCTCGCGGCGTCGCGAAGCTTCGCGGCTTCTCGATATTCCTCGGAATCATGGCAGGCGACGGCGGTCTCATAGTCGCGGAACTCAATCACGACGTTGCGCTCCGGCGCTTTGCCCCGGGTGACGACATGCCTGCCGCCGCGGACCAGGAACCGCGCCCCGTATTTGGCGAAAGCGGTCGCATTGGCCTTGACGTACTGCTGATAAACCTCGGGATCGCGCACATCGATATGGACGATCCAGTAGCCCTTCGGCATGCGTCAAACTCCCTCGACCGGCGCCATTTCGATTTCCGCCGCGCCTTCGCGCAAAGCCCGCGCCGCATCGTAGTTCTCGAATTCAAGCACAACGTTGCGCGCTCGCGCCTTACCTTCCAAGGCCTCACTGCGCCCGCCACACGCGAGCGGCTTGCCGCCGTGGTCGGCTATGGCGTTAGTCGCAGCCGCCGCGTAGTGCTCATAGGCGACGGGATTGGCCATATCGACGCGCGAGATGACGTAACCCCTGGGCATGACGGCTCCTTATGATGGCGCGGGGCGAGCGTACCTCGGCTCAGCGGCCAATCAAGTCAATGCGCCTGGCCGATTTCCGCGACGATCGCCTCGGCGGCGGCGCGAGGGTCAGGGGCCTGTGTGATCGGGCGACCCACGACCAGGTAGTCGGCGCCATTGCGGATGGCCTCGGCGGGCGTGGCGACGCGCTTCTGATCGCCGACCACCCCGCCCGCGGGACGTATGCCGGGGGTGACAAGGATGAGCTCCGCGCCTACGGTCTGACGCGCCAGGACCGCTTCCTCGGCGCTCGCCACCAGTCCGTCGACGCCGAGCTCAAGCGCCTGTTCGGCTCGCCGCCGGACCGTCTCGACCACGCCAAAGCGGTAGACCGCGTCGAAAAGATCGGCGTCGTCGTAGGAAGTCAGCACCGTGACGGCGAGGATCTGCATTCCCGATCCCTTGGCGCCCGCGACCGCCGCGCGCATCGTCTGCGGATAGGCATGGACAGTGAGGAACCTCGCTCCCGTTTTGGCGGCCTGCGCCGTCGCCCGCTCGACGGTGTTGGGAATGTCATGCAGCTTGAGATCGAGAAAGACCTGTTTGCCGCCCGCAGCGAATTCGGAAACAAGCGGCAAACCGCCGCCATAGGCGAGCTCCATGCCAACCTTATAGAAGACCGCGCTGCCGCCAATCCGCTCGACGAGCTGGCGCGCGTTGCCGACGTCGGGCAGGTCGAGGGCGACGATCAATCGATCCCGCGGCGCAAGCGTGGTCAAGTCACCGACCCCCAGCAGCGTCGCCGCTCTTCGTATCCAGCTGATAGGTCCACACAAAGGCCGGCGGCAGATTGAGGAGGATCGGCCGCGAGCGAAGGGCGGAATAGCGATTGGCGCAGGCTTCGCGAGGAATAGGCGACTGCA
>DASZFX010000108.1:0-7135 GCA_035939375.1 Roseiarcus sp. | reverse complement strand
CGCCGGCCTTTCACGTTGCGCATCGAGACCGAGCTCGATCCCTCCGCCAACACCAAGCTGATGGGGCTCTATCGCTCCGGCTCGGCCTATTGCACCCAATGCGAGGCCGAGGGCTTCCGGCGCATCAGCTATTTCCTCGATCGACCCGACGTTCTCTCGACCTATGTGACGCGGCTCGAAGCCGACAAAGGCGAAGCGCCGGTCCTTCTCGCCAACGGCAATTGCGTCGAGACGGGCGAGGCGCCCGACGGCCGCCACTACGCGATATGGCGCGATCCGCACAAGAAGCCTTGCTACCTCTTCGCGCTGGTGGCGGGCGATCTTGCTCATATCGCCGATCATTTCACGACGCGGTCGGGACGCGAGGTCGCCCTCGCCATCTATGTCGAGCGCGGCAAGGAGGATCGCGCTTCGTACGCGATGGATTCCTTGAAGCGCGCCATGGCCTGGGACGAGCGCGTCTATGGACGCGAATATGATCTCGACGTCTTCAACATCGTTGCGGTCTCCGATTTCAATATGGGCGCGATGGAGAACAAGGGGCTCAATGTCTTCAACGACAAATATGTTCTTGCCCTTCCTGAGACCGCGACTGACGACGATTACGCCGGCGTCGAGGGCGTCATCGCCCATGAATATTTCCACAATTGGACCGGCAACCGCATCACCTGCCGCGACTGGTTCCAACTGTGCCTGAAGGAGGGCTTGACCGTCTTCCGTGACCAGGACTTTTCCGCCGATGAGCGCTCCGCACCGGTCAAAAGGATCGCGGACGTGCGAGGTTTGCGCGCCGCGCAGTTTCCCGAGGACGCCGGACCGCTCGCGCATAATGTTCGGCCGGAAATCTATCACGAGATCAATAATTTCTACACGGCGACGGTCTATCAGAAGGGGGCCGAAGTCATCCGCATGTTGAAGCTCCTGATCGGGGCCGATGCGTTCCGCCGCGGCATGGATCTCTATTTCGAACGGTGCGATGGAACGGCGGCGACGGTCGAGGATTTCCTCAAATGCTTCGCCGACGTCTCGGGCGACAATCTGACCGAGTTCAAGCGTTGGTACAGCCAAGCCGGCACGCCGCTGCTGACGGCGCGCGGCGCCTATGATCCCGATGCGCGCCTCTATACGCTCGATCTGACGCAGGCGACGGCGCCGACGCGCGACCAAGCAGTCAAATCGCCGGTCGTCATGCCGATCGCGCTCGGCCTTATCGGGTCAGCGGGCGAGGAGATCGCGCTTAAGAGTGACGATGCGAGCGCGGCCGAAACCGAACGCGGCGTTTTCGAACTCAAGACCTCTTCGCGCCGGATCACCTTCAAGGACGTCGCCAGCCGCCCGGCGCTGTCCTTGCTGCGCGGCTTCTCGGCGCCGGTGCGCGTCGAAGACGACCTGACCGAAGGCGACCTCATCACCCTCTCGCGCCATGATCGCGACAGTTTCAATCGCTGGCAGGCCGTGCAGAGCCTGGCGACGCGCGTTTTGCTGCGCGCCATCGAGGCGATCCGCGCCGGTCGCGCGCCTGAACTCGACGCCGGCTTTACCAGCGCCTATGGCGGCGTGCTCGCCGATGCGCTGGCCGGCCGGCTCGACTTCGCCTTCGCCGCCTTGGCCGCGAGCTTGCCGAGCGAAGCTGATCTGGCGCGCGAAATGGCGAAGAACGTCGATCCTGACGCCATCTACGCCGCGCGCGAATTCCTGCGCGCGGGCCTGGGGCGGGCGCATGCGGCGGCGTTGACGCAAATCCACGACCAGCTTTTCGACGCGGGTCCCTTCAGGCCGGATGCGCGGAGCGCCGGCCGGCGCGCCTTACGCAATCTCGCGCTGGCCGTGCTGACGGCGGGGCGCGAGCAAAATGGCGCCGAGAGGGCGCAGCGCCAATTCGTCGAAGCCAACAATATGACCGAGCGTTTCGCCGCGCTGGCCGCCTTGTCCACCATCCCGGGCGCGGAGCGGGAGCGGACTTTGGAGGCCTTCTGGCGCGCCCACGCCAGCGATGCGCTGATCCTCGACAAGTGGTTCGCGCTGCAAGCGCAAATACCCGAAAAGGGCACGCTCGATCGGGTGCGCGCCTTGATGGAGCACCACTCCTTTTCCATGAGCAATCCCAATCGCGTACGCGCGTTGATCGGCGGCTTCAGCGCCAATCAGACCCAGTTCAATCGTTCCGACGGCGCCGGCTACGAGTTCTTGGCCGAGATGGTGCTGAAGCTCGACCCGACCAATCCGCAGATCGCGGCGCGGCTGCTCTCGACCTTGCGCTCGTGGCGCTCGCTCGAGCCCAAGCGCCAGGCGCGCGCCGAGGCGACGCTGCAGCGCATCGCGGCGCAAACGGGGCTGTCGGCCGATTTGAGCGACATCGTCACGCGGAGTTTGAGCTGAGGCGAGGCGCCGGCTAACGTCAGGCGGCTATTCCCGTCCGCGGCGCCGCCCAAATTGACTCGTGCGAAGGCGCCTGAGACTCGCCCGGCGCGCCCCTCGGACGTCCGCGTAATCGCCGCGCGCATCTTGCTCCGGCGGCGCTCTCAAAATTTTCGTCAACCTTCTATTAAGCTCTGGACAAAGAGTCGCGCCAGGATTCTTATGAAAGTGATTCGGCGTGATGCGGCATCATTTCACCGAATCTCAGATCGGTTGCTACGAGGGGGCCACGATGGCGCGTGCTAACGCGGCCAATGGGGATATGCGCGCGCTTGGGGGGCGAAGCCTCGCCACGGCGATAGGTTCTTTGATCAATGCTCGCTTTTTTCCGAGCTTTGCAGCGACGAGACCCTGGCTTGTCTACGCCGCGCCGTTTTTGGCGGGGCTGATCTTCGCCGTCGCGGCGGCGGCGCTTATTGCGCAAATTCGGCTGGAGCGGGAGCAAGCTTTCGGCGACGCCGAACGCGAGGTCGAGCTTCGCGCTTCGCTGCTCGCCTTCCGTCTCAACGAAGCCTTGGCGGCCAGCCCGTACGTCGGGCCGGCGCAATTGCTCCGCGGCGCGCTCGACGCCGATCCGGCTTTACGCGAGGGCGCGGCGATGATCGCCGACGCCGACGGCGATCTGGTCGCAAGCGAGCCGCCGGCGGCGGTCGGCGCCACTCTCAATGCGGTTCTTGGACCGAGCCAACCCTTGACGATCCTGGCCGAGAAGGCCGGCGTGATGCGCATCGTTGGGGCCGACGGCGCCGATACTTTCGCGACCGTGCGAAATTTGCGCGAGCCCTTGCTGCAACTCGCCTATACGATGCCGGTCGACGCTCTGCTCGCGCCGTGGCGCGCGGCGGCGTTGCGGACCCTCGCGCTCCTCGCGGCGCTTGGGCTGCTCCTCGTCGCGAGCTTCGCCATTCCCTATCGGCAGGCGGCGCGCGCGCGCCGAATCGAGAAATTGGCGCGCAGCGCCAGAAACCGCGTCGACTCGGCGCTCAATCGCGGCCGCTGCGGTCTTTGGGACTGGGATTTGCCGCGCGGCCGCGTGCAATGGTCCCGCTCGATGTACGAACTCCTCGGCATGCCGCCGTCCTCCGATCTACTGTCGATCGGCGACGTGCAGGCGATGGTTCATCCCGACGACGGCGATCTCGGCGCGATCGCTCAAGGCGCGATCGAGGGCGACCAATCGACGGTCGATCACGAATTTCGTCTGCGCAACGTCGCCGGCGAATGGATTTGGCTGCGCGCCCGCGCTGAATTGGTCGTCGATCCGGTGAGCGGGCGGCGCCATCTCGTCGGCGTCGCGCTCGACGTCACCGAGCAGAAGACGCTCGCCGAGATCAGCGCGACCGCCGACCAACGCCTGCGCGAGGCGATCGACGCCATATCCGAGGCCTTCGTCCTTTGGGATTCCTCAAACCGTCTCGTCCTCTGCAATTCGAAATTCCAGCGCCTGTACAATCTTCCCGCCGACGCCGTGCGGTCCGGCGCGCCTTACGCGGAACTGGCGGCCAAGGGGGCGCCGCCGATGATCCGCAACGAGATCGCGCTGCGCTCGAACGGCGCAGGGGAAGGCCGGTCCGGCGCTTATGAGGCGCGGCTCACCGACGGGCGCTGGCTGCAGATCAACGAAAGGCGCACCAAGGACGGCGGCTATGTCTCGGTCGGCACGGACATAACCGCGCTGAAACGCCATGAAGAGCAATTGATGGATTCCGAGCGCCGCCTGCTCGCCAGCGTCGCGGAATTGCGCCGCTCGCGCCAAGCCTTGGAGGCGCAAACGCAGCAACTTGCCGACCTCGCCGAGCGCTATCTCGAGCAAAAGGCGCAGGCCGAAACCGCCAACCGGGCAAAGGCCGAATTCCTCGCCAATATGAGCCATGAACTCAGAACGCCGCTCAACGCAATCATCGGCTTTTCGGAAATGATGGGACAGGAGGCTTTCGGCGCGCTCGGTTCGCCGAAATATCACGACTATTGCTCTCATATCCGCGACAGCGGCCGCTATTTGCTCAACGTCATCTCCGACGTGCTCGACATGTCGCGCCTGGAAGCGGGCAGGGTGCGCCTCAACCGCTCCAATCTGGCGGTCGAGACCGCGATCCGCAATTCCGTCTACGAAGTCGCGGAGGCTGCGCGCGACAAGAAGCTCTCGATCGAGATCGACGTCAACCCGACCGAGATCGTCTATGCGGACCCGAAGGCGATGGAGCGCGTGCTGGTGACGCTCTTGCGCAACGCGGTGAAATTCACGCCAGACGGCGGCGAGATTTCGATCGGCGCGCAGGCTTTCGACGAACAGATCTATATCTATGTCGAGGACACGGGTCCGGGCATCGCGGCCGGCGATCTCTCGCGCCTCGGCCGGCCCTTCGAACAGGCCGAGGTGACGATGGCCAATGGCATGAAGGGCTCGGGCCTCGGCCTTGCGATCGCGACCTCGCTGGTCGAATTGCATGGCGGCTCGCTACGCATCAATTCGCGCCCCGGCGACGGCGCGGTCGTCCTCGTCGCGCTGCCGCGTTCGCCACGCGAGCACCATAAGCTCGCGCTGGCGGTCGGGGCCTATTGAACCGTCAGCTCGGCCGGCGATAGTACCGCCAATCGCCGCTCTGTTCTGCGTCGTATCGAACGCGCCTATCGTAGGTCTCGCCGCCACAAAGGCTTGGCGCAACGCCGGGTCGGCGGCCTGGGGAATGGCCCAAACAGCCAAACGCCGCCGCCGGCCTTTGCGGGTCGATTCGGAACGGGTCGTCCAAGACATCCTGTCAGCCCGCCAAGTCCTCTTTTTGCAGGCCGCTGTTGGCGACGCTCTGTTCAACCGGTATCGTTCCTTTGTGGAACGCGATTCGAATGGCTGACAACCTCGTCAAAATTGGCGGCGTAGCGGCCTTGCTCGCGATCCTTGGCGGATGCGCTGAGAGCACTATCTCGGGTCCCGTCGCCAGATCCCATTGCGGCGTCGTTTCCCATGACGTCGCCAATCTCGACGATCCCCGCCCCCAACATGCCTACTGGTGCAAACCTGACAATAGCGGGTATCTGGGAGAAGAGAGCGGCCAAGGCGCGCCGCGCGCCACCGGGCGAGTCAAACACGACAAAGTCGCTCGCCATTCGGAAGTCGCGCCGAGCGTGGCTGAACCAACCGCCTACTTCGAACCCTAGAGCATCGGAGCCCCAAATGAACTCACACCTGGCGGGCGGCGGGAGGCGCAAGCCGCCATTATTTGGAACGGGGGCTCCTGTGCGCCGACCGAAAGGTCTGTCAAGGGCTTTAGCCGACTTCGGCGGCGCGCAAAGCGCGCCTTTGACAGACCTTTTGGCCGGCGCGTTCCGGTCACTGTTCCAAACAATGGCGGCCCGTGGCGTTGGCGTTCGATTCCAGAGAGCCTCCACGATTCAAATTGCGAATCCGATGCGCTAGAGGGCGTGCGCGCGCCCTAAGATTGTAGGCCAGCGCCCCAGCGCGGCCGGGCGCCGTCGCGGCGAGTTGCGTCCACACCCTTGGCCATGGCTCTCAGCCGGCAAAGTCCTTCGGCAATCGAAAATACACATAGACCGCCGCAAGCGCGTTGAAGAGGCCGAGCACGATCAACGCGTCCGGCTCGCTCAAATTCGCCACTTTCAGCAACAGGGTCGTCGCCAGCGAACCGGCGACGATATAGATCGAATTCAAAGTGTTGACCGCGCCGATCACGCGCGCGCGGCGGTCTTCGCCGGCCCAGGCCTGCACCGCGGCGAAAATCGGTACGACGAAGAGGCCGGCGATGGCGGAGAAGACGAGGATCGCCAGCGCCACATGAAGCCCGGCGCCGCCGGTGAAAAACTCCATGACGCCGACTTCGCGCGTCGCCTCCGGCAGCATGCGGACCGCAAGGCCCATGTCGATGAGCAAGGCCGTCATGGCGAAGAGCAGGTAAGGGGCGGGTCTCAACCGGATGCGGCCATGCGCGAGGAGCGCGGCCATCAGCGAGCCGATGGCGATTCCGATCGCGAAGAAGGCGTTGATCGCGGTCTCGACCTCCAGGCCTGCGCCGATGCGCGACTTGATCATCACCGGGATCAGCGAAAGCGACACGGCGCCGACGAGCCAGAACCAGCTCACCGCGGCGCCGCCAGTCCATTGACGATCGTCGCGCTTCAGTTCGCGCAAGATATCGCGGGTCGAGGCGAATAGGTTCGGATTGACCTTGAGGCCCGGCGCGCCGACCTTGGTCGAAGGGATGAAGAGCGAGGCGCCCCAACAGGCGAGCGCGACGACGACGAGCTGGACGACCACGCCCATGGTCGAGCGCTCCTGGGCCGCCGCATAGGCGCCGAAGATCAGGCCGAGGATGATCGCGGCGAAAGTCGCCCCTTCGACGAGGGCGTTGCCGGCGACCAATTCCTCGCGCCGCAAATGATCGGGCAGGATTCCATATTTGATCGGTCCGAACAGCGCCGAAATGATTCCGAGGCCGAAAACCGCGACATAGAAGAGTTGCGGCGACAGGAAGATAAAGCCGGCGGCCGCGATCATCTGCACGAAGATTTCCGCAAACTTCAGCCGGCGCGCGATCGCCGCCTTGTCGTGAGCGTCGGCGATCTCGCCGCCGAGCGCCGAAAGCACGATCGAGGGCAGTACGAATATCGCGACAGCCAGCGAGACTTTGGGTCCGACATCGCCTCCGCCGAAGCGGAAGAGCAGCATCATCACCAGCATCTGGCGGACGAAATTGTCGTTGAA
>DASZFX010000107.1:0-3451 GCA_035939375.1 Roseiarcus sp. | reverse complement strand
CCGACCGAAAGGTCTGTCAAGGGCGCGCTTTGCGCGCCGCCGAAGGCGGCTAAAGCCCTTGGCAGACCTTTCGGTCGGCGCACAGGAGCCCCTGTTCCAAATAATGGCGGCTTGCGCCTCCCGCCGCCCGCCAGGTGAGTTCATTTGGGGGTCCGATGCGAGCTCGGCGTTCAAGGCCTCGCCTCGCAAGGGCCTCGCCGGCGCCTGCGCTCAACTATTTTTCGGTATGATTGTCGCGGCGAGACGGCGACTTCGCCATCAGACCCAGCGCCACGCCGCCGATCGCCAAAAGCGGGATCAGTCTTTTGATCCCGATCGCCCGCACGATCTGAATGCCGGCGGCGATCACCATCGGGTCCATCATCGCTGCCTGCATCGCCGGCTTCGCACTCTGCTTGGCCCTTTCGGCGCGACGCCTGAGCGTCAGATACCAAGAGATGAGCAGGATCGTCACGATGAAGAAGACGCCCGCGGCGGCGAAACAGGCCTGAATGAGACCGTACCGGTCGAGGACGAAGACGAAGCCGGCGGCGCAGAGGAAGCATAGCGTCGCCAAAGATGTCGCTGCGGCGGCGGCGGCGAGCCCCCATGCGCGCATTGCCGCGCGCGCTCCCCTTTTCACGTCGTCGAACATGCTTTGGGACATCGCGGTTGCGTTCGAGTCTCGCGACAAGGCGTCTCGGCTTGGGCGCGCTCACGACGATTCGTCGAACGAACGCGGCGCCTCGACGAACTGAAAGTCATCGCCGCCAAGTGCGTCGCGGCCAAGTTCATCGGCGCCAAGTCACGCCGATGAGAAAGCCAAGCCCTAGCGCAATGGCGAGCGTCGCCAACGGCCGCTCTTGGATGGCCTCCTCCAATGTATCGCCGACCGTGGTCGCCGCCTCCTGGGCGGCGCCGGCGACCACGCCGACGCGATCCGCCGCATCCGACACCATGGAATCGACGTTGGCCCGCGCGTTCTTCACGCCGCGTTTGGCCTGTTTTTGAGCCAAATCGGCAAGCGCGTTGACGGCCTCGGCGATTTGCTTCGACAGGCTGGCGATATCGTTCTTCACGGCGCTCACGTCCTTCTGAAGGCGGTCATAGGCGGCGGCGGTCTCCGAGGCCTCTTGAGTAGCGTCGGACATTTTGGTCTCCGGAGGGAAAAATGACGTTCGTATGAACGCTCTTTCGGCGGAAAATGTTCCGCGAGAGGCGCTTTCATCGACGCTAAGAGGCTTCGTCCGGGAGGAGTCGCTCCTTCAACGTCAGCCCGACGATCAGAAGCGGCGAGGACAAAAATGCGCCCATCGGTCCCCACAGCCAAGTCCAGAAGGCGAGCGAGAGCAGAACCGCGAGCCCATTGAGGGACAGACGTCGACCGATGATATGCGGCGTTATGAACTGCCCCTCGATGGCGACGACGATCATGAAGCCGGAGGCGGCCAGCAAACCGACGCCGAATGTCGGCGCCGCCACGATGCCGACCGCCAACAAAACCGCGACCATGGCGATAGGTCCGATGATCGGAATGAAATTGAAAGTCGCGGCCAATACTCCCAGTCCTATCGGGCCGGGCGTCCCCGTCAGCACGCAAATCAATGCGACCGCGACGCCGAGGCAAAGGTTGATCAGAGTGACGGTGCGCAAATAGTCGGCGAGACTGGCTTCGATGTCATTGAGTATCTTCAACGTCAACAGGCGCGAGTCGCGACCTGTGAATGTCATGACGAGCCCGCGTCTGAGATCCGGCCAGCTTGCGATGAAGAGGAGCAGCACGACGAGGAAGAAAGGGAACTCCGTCACGGTCGGCGAGAGAAACGCGATCGTGGTCGGCAGCCAGTCGAGGTTCGTCAAGGGCAGGAGGGAGGCGACACTTTTTGGATCGATGCCGAGCGTGGATTGAACGTCGCGCCACCAGGCGAGCCATCCGTCGAAGACCTGAAGTTTGTCTCGCAGCCGAGAACCCAGTTCCGGCAACCTGCTCGTCCATTCCGCCAAAGGCGATGAAATCAAGGCGATCACCAAGGCGATCAGCCCGGCGGTCACCGCGACGATCAACAGAGCGGAAAGCAACCGCGGCACGTGATATTTCTCAAGCTGCGTCGCCACCGGCGACAGCATCGCGCCGATAACAAAAGCGGCGACGATCGGCAGGAAAAGGACGCGCGCCGCGTAAAGAACGAAACCGACCGCGATCGTCGCAAGGACCAGCGTGGACCAAGCTGCGATTTGTTCATGGTCGAAGCGGGACGGGGACGGCTCCTCTGGCTCGACGACTGAGGTCATTTTGCTAATGGAGCTTTTCCCCGATCGCCGCGCCACGGCCAGCGCCGCCGGAGTCTTCGCTTCGAGGAAAGACAGAGCCCGGGCGATGACAAGGCGACAATCCGGGGAAGGCGAAAAAGTTCCCGACGGGCCGGCCGTTCTTCGGAGCCGAGGTCGAAGCCTGGCGAGTACGTCGTCCTCGCGGCCACCAATGCCGAAAAGGCGTCCCGAACCTCAGAAAGCGTTGCGTTCCTCCCGCCATGCCGATGACGCCGTCGCCGCCGCGGTCCGGCCGCTGGGAGAGCGGTACGACCGTAAAAGATACGCGGCGAAGGCGAGAAAGACTCTGGAGGGCTTCGGCCAGGGCTTCAAATGGCGCTTCGACCGCGGCATTCACGATGATCTTGCCCGGACGACCTTCTCTCGTCATCGTCCGTTGCCGGACCGCTCCGTTGGAGCGACCAGGGGCGGGGGATCCAAACTGGCGGCGTCGGCGCCCTCGGCCGACAGGAGTTCCGCCAGTTTGGTGCGCGCGCGATTGAGGCGGCTCTTGATCGTGCCGATCGCCACTCCGCAAATTTCTGCCGCCTCTTCGTAGGAAAGGCCGGTGGCGCCGATCATCGTCAGCGCCTCGCGCTGCTCGGCCGGAAGCTTGGCGAGGGCTTTGCGAAAATCGGCGAGATCAAGATGGCTCTCCTGATCGCCGGCCACCGCAATCCGCCCGGAATACACGCTATCGGTGTCCTGCACCTCGCGGGCTCGCTTGCGGTAGTGCGAATAATAGGCGTTGCGCAGGATAGTGAACAACCACGCGCGAAGGTTCGTCCCCGCCTGAAATTTGTCCGAATTGCTCCATGCCCTCAGCAATGCGTCTTGGACGAGATCGTCGGCAAGTGTGACCGACCCCGATAGCGACGCCGCAAACGCCCGCAGGTTAGGAATTTCCGCAACAAGCGCGTCCTTAAAATTATCCGCGCTCATCGTCGCTTCCGTGCGGAGCGGAACGCTGCTCTTTCATCTCCAACCGGGCTAGCAATTCGAGGAATTTATCGGGAATCGGAGCGTGAACGAGGTCGTCGTAATGCGCCTTTAGCGACCGACCGATGGCCTCCTGAATTTTGGAATGGAGCTTGACATCGCGCTCATCGTGCCCGTTGGCTTCATCCGCGTCGTTTCGTGGCATTTGACCCTCATGCGACCG
>DASZFX010000106.1:0-1527 GCA_035939375.1 Roseiarcus sp. | reverse complement strand
GTCAACGCCAATGGCGGGGCGATCGCGATCGGCCATCCGCTCGGCATGTCCGGGGCGCGCCTTGCGCTCAGCGTCGCGATCGAGATGAACGATCGGGGCGCGAGCCGGGCCCTGGCGACCATGTGCATCGGCGTCGGTCAGGGCATCGCGCTCGGGCTCGAGGCGCCCTAGCTGCGCTCGTACTCTCTCATCGCGCGCTCGTTCGGCGCCGGCGCTGAGGTTTGGCGCGAGGCCCGGGCTGCGCGGCATTGACACGAATCTTTCAATCTTGAACATTCTCGTCACAGGCGCGCGAAGGGGCCCGCGATTGATCGTGGCCATTGCCGAGCGGGGGCGAAATGACGCAGATCACGATCGATCCCGCCATGCGCCGGCGTGTTGTATGGTCGTCGACCGTCGGCAATGCGCTCGAATGGTTCGATTTCATCGTCTTCGGTCTTTTCGCCGGCGTGATCGGCGCGCAATTCTTCCCCACGAGCGATGCGACCGCGCGCCTCATCGCCGCCTATGGCCTATTGGCCGTCGCCTATTTCTTCCGTCCGATCGGCGGCCTCGTCTTCGGCGTCTGGTCGGACCGGATCGGCCGCAAGCGGGCGCTGATCACGATCGTTCTCCTGATGGCGCTCGGCACCGGTCTGATCGGAATCATGCCGACCTACCAGACGATCGGCGTCGCCGCGCCCATTGGTCTCTTGATCGCGCGGCTGATTCAGGGCTTCTCCGCAGGCGGTGAATATTCGACGTCGACGGCGATGTTGGCGGAATTCGCAACGCCCGGGCGGCGCGCCTTCTACGCGAGCTTTCAACATGTGGCGCAGTTTTCCGCCTTCGTCATCGGCGCGACCTTCGCTTATACGCTCAATACCTTCCTTACCCCGGAAGCCTTCCAAAGCTGGGGCTGGCGCGTCCCCTTCCTCGCCGGCGTCCTCATCGGGCCGATCGGGTTCTATCTTCGCAGCGCCGTCGACGAGACGCCCGAGTTCAGGGCTTTCCTCGCAGCGCGCGCCGGCCGGCCGAATACGCCGCTGCAAGACGTGCTTCGGCAGCATCCTCGCGAATTGATCGCGTTGCTGCTTTATGTCGCCGGCGGGACGGCTTTCACCTATATCATGAACATCTTCCTGCCGAATTACGCGGCGAACGAATTGAAGCTGCGGCTTACCGATTCGCAATTGGGGCTCCTTATCGTCAATATCGTCGCGGCTCTGGCGATTCCCTTCGCCGGGATGTTCTCAGACAGGTACGGAAGGCGTCCCGTGATGGCGCCGGCGATCATCCTCTTCATCATCGCGTCTCTCTTCTTGGCCGAGCGGGCGGTCAACGAGCCGAGCAACGCGACAATTTGGGCCTTGCAAAGCGCCAGCCTGATCATGATCTTCGTGACCGGCCCGGGCAATGCGCTGACGATGGAGACGTTTCCGGTCAACATGCGATCGACCGGCGCGGCAATCGCCTACAATCTCGCCGTCGCCATCTTCGGCGGTCTCTCGCCTTGGTTCGTTCAAAAATTGATCGCCGCGACCGGCG
>DASZFX010000105.1:0-3620 GCA_035939375.1 Roseiarcus sp. | reverse complement strand
GAGGCGCAGAACTTTGACGCGACCAAGTTCGATATCGACTTCGATCTCGGCGAGATGCGCGCCATAGCCGAAGACCGCATAAGGCTCGCCTTGGCCGTTTTCGTCGAGCGGCGAGGTCGGCGGATCGAATGTCTCCTTAACGTCAAGGACGAAGCCGTATTGATTGACCGGCAATGCGCCGAGGTTGATCCGCCGCCGGCCGCCGGCGCCGGCGATTTCGATCGCTTCGCCGTCGAAACACAGCGTCGCCTCCTCGCCGACATTGGCGAGGCGCAGGATGGCTCGGCGCATCGCCTGACCGGCGAGGAGCGCCGCCTTGCCGGAAACGAAAGTCTGCCGCGAAGCCGATGTCTTGCCGCAATCCGCCGTCGTGTCGGTGTCGGGAGAAGCCAAGTCCATCAGACCGATCGGCGCGCCAAGCGCATCGGCGCAGATCTGCGGGATGACCGTGTTCGAGCCTTGGCCGATGTCGACGGCGCCTTGAAACAGGGTCAGCCGTCCGTCCGGCTTCAGGCCCAGGCGCATGGTCGAAGGATTGGGCAGGGACGTATTGCCGCAACCGTACCACATGCCGGCGACGCCGACGCCGCTGCGCAGCGGGCCGCGCGCACCTTCGTTGTAGCGACGGGCCGTCGCAGTGGCTTCCCGCCAGCGCGGCCGCAAGGCTTCGAGGCAAGCTCTGAAGCCAACGCCCTCTTCGAAGACCTGGCCCGTGACCGTCGCGTCGCCTTCGCGCAGGGCGTTGAGAATACGAAACTCCAGCCGGTCCATGCCAAGCTTGATCGCCAGTTCGTCGAAGAGTTGCTCCTGCGCGATCGCGCTTTGCGGCACGCCGAACCCGCGAAAAGCGCCGGCCGGAACAAGATGAGTATGGATCGCCCGCGTCAGCGCGCGATAATGCGGCATTCGGTAGGGGCCTGAGGCGTGAACCGGCACGCGATTGGCGACGGTCGGTCCCCAGGACGCGTAGGCGCCTGTGTTGAAGTCGGCGGCGAAATCCATCGCGACGAGGCGCCCATCCGCCGCCGCGCCGATCTTCGCACGGATGCGGGACGGATGACGCTTGGTCGTCGTCATAATCGACTCGTTGCGCGAATAGACCATGCGCACCGGTCGATTGAGCCGCCAGGCGGCGAGGGCGATGAAAGGCTGCACCGAAAGATCGAGCTTGGCGCCGAAGCCGCCGCCGACCGCGGTTGGGATGATCCGCACCTGCTCCGGCGCAATCCCAAGGATTTTCGCTATTTCGTCGCGATCCATATAGGGCGCCTGGGTGCAGGCTTGCACCTCGATCCGATTGCCGATCCGGCGGGCGAAACCGGCCTCCGGTTCGATATAGGCGTGCTCGACGAAGCCGGTTTCGAATTCGCCTTCGACGATGGCATCGGCGGCGGCGAGGCCCGCGGCGACGTCTCCGCGGGCGACGCGTCCGCTGGTCAGGATATTGCCAGGCCGGTTCGGATGGAGGAGCGGCGCGTCGGCGGCGGTCGCTTCGTCCATCGTGGTCAGCGCCGGCAATGTCTCGAACGTCGCCGGAAAGGCGGCGGGATCGAGGGCGCGCATCGCGCTATCTTCGCCGACGACGAGCGCTACCGCCTCGCCGCGAAAGCGCGCGACGCTTTCGGCGAGCGCCGGCTGGTCGGCGAAAGGCGCAATAACGCCAAAACGGTTCTCGCCAGGCGTGTCGGCGGCGGTGAAGATCGCGACGACGCCCGGGTGGGCGCGCTTGAAGGCTTCGAAGTCGCCGAAGGCGAAGCGCGCGTGATGATGCGGCGAGCGAATGGCGCGCGCGACGAGCGCGTCGCTCGGCCATGCGTCGGCGCCGAAAATTTCCGCGCCGGAGATTTTTTTTGCGCCATCGAGACGGGCGAGGCGACGCCCGACCGCGGTCCCGGCGGGCAGGGCGCAGGCCGGCGCGACGTCGCAACCATGGGCGGCCATGACCGCGTCGATAATCTTGCGATAGCCCGTGCAGCGGCAAAGTACGCCGCCGAGCGCGTCCTTCGTTTCGTCCTCGTCCGGCCGGGCGTTGCGACGCAGGAGCGTCGTCGCGGCGAGCAGCATTGCCGGCGTGCAGACGCCGCATTGCGCCGCGCCATGGGCGAGAAAGGCCGCCCGCAGCCGGTTGACGATCTCTTCTTCGTCACGAAGGCTTTCGATCGTCTCGACGTGGCGCGCTTCGACCTGGCCGACGGCGGTCAGACAGGCGCAGACCGGCTCGCCGTCGATCAGCACCGTGCAGGCGCCGCAATCGCCGGCGTCGCAGCCGACCTTGACTCCGGTCAGCCCGCATTCCTCGCGCAAAGCATGGCTCAGTCGCTCGAGCGGCGAAGTGGCGAGGCGCATCGGCGCGCCATTGAGGGTCAAAGAGACGCCAAGCGGGACGCCGGGCGCGCGCTGTAGCATCAAAGGGCGCCTCCGACTTGGCCGGCCACGCAGCATTCGATCGCCCGGCGCGCCAAGGTCAATGCCGCGTCGCGGCGATAATCGGCGCTGGCGCGCAGATCGTCGATCGGCGTCAGCCCGGCGAGGTCTTCGGCGGAGACGCTGTCGCCCAGGCCCGCCCGCGCCTTGGCGCCGTAAAGGCGCCGCTCGATGGAGGGCAGCCGTTTGGCCGCCGCCGAACAGGCGCCGACCGCGACGCGCGCGTCGCGCACCAAGCCTTTGTCGACATCGAGCAGCGCGGCGACCATGACGATCGAGATGACGAGATAGCGCCGCGCGCCGAGTTTCAAAAAGGCCGAGCGCATCGTCTCCTTCGGCGCGGGCGCGACGATCGCCGTAACGATCTCGTCGCGGGCGAGGGCGGTGCGACGATTGCCGGCGATGAATTCGGCGAGCGGCAGGCGCCTTACGCCCCGCCGCGAGGCGATCTCGACCTCGGCGTCAAGGATCAATAGCGGCGGAACGCCGTCGGCCGCGGGCGAAGCGTTGCAAAGATTGCCGGCGATCGTGCCGCGGTTTTGGATCTGGACGCCGCCAACCTCCCGCGCCGCGACCTTGAGGGCGTTGAAAGCAGGCGGAAGATCGGCGTTGGCGAGCTCGGCCCAGGTAACAGCGCCGCCAATTCGCATGGCGTCGCTCGCGCGGCTGAGAGAGCGCAGCGCTTTGATCCCTGTGACGTCGACGTGAAGACCGCGCAAAGGCCTTTCCCCGGCGATGGGGAAAATATCGGTGCCGCCGGCGAGCACGCGTGCGCCCGGTTCGGCGAGCAAATTCAGCGCTTCATCGAGTTCCGCGGGGCGGGCGTACACGAGATCGAACCCTCCTCGGTCTCGTTTGTATACAAATGATCGTGCTGATAGGAAGTTTTGTCAAGCCGCCGTTTTGGGCAGGAAGGGGCAGGGCCGCGATGGCAAGGACAAACCGCCGCCCGCCGATGCGTTTTTTGAGAATTTCGCGCTGGCTGTTCTTCTTGCCCGCGCAGGAGGCGGCGGGCGCGGAGGAAAAGTAATTTTCGCGGCGCCTTCCGCGGCGTCTTCGACGTACGAATTTCGCAGCGTTTTGCGGTGGCGCGCCGCCTCATTCCGCGGCGTGTAGCATGGCGTCGATTTCGTCCGCGCCGCCTTCAGGCGAGGCGGCGAAAGCGCAGACCCGGTTTCGGCCCATCGCTTTGGCCG
>DASZFX010000104.1:0-6454 GCA_035939375.1 Roseiarcus sp. | reverse complement strand
CATGCTTTCTTCGTGTCCAGGCGGGCGCCGCCCTTAAGATGCGGCGGGAGGGGCGGCTTCAGGCGCGATGAACGTGCTCAAGGAAAGGCGCCGCGTTCCGGTGCGAAGGGCAGCCGCATTTTCGGTGCATGTCCTGACGGCCTCGGGCGGCGCCGTCGCGTTGCTTGCGCTCTATGCGGCCATCGAGCGCGATTTTGCCGCCATGTTCGCATGGCTCGGCCTGGCGCTGTTCATCGACGGCGTCGATGGAACGCTCGCCCGCGCCGCGCGGGTGAAGGAGACAGCGGCGACGATCGATGGCGCAATTCTTGACCTCGTCGTCGATTTTCTCAGTTACGTGTTGGTGCCGGTCGTCGCGATCTGGCGCTCCGATCTGATGGCGACGTCGCTCGCCTTCTGGATCGGCCTCATCGTCACGATTTCCTCGGCCCTCTATTTCGCCGACACGAGGATGAAGACGGCGGACAATTGGTTTCGCGGCTTTCCGGCGCTTTGGAACGTTCTCGCGCTCTATCTTTTCGTCTTTCGCCTGCCGAGCCTGGTCAATGCGGCGATCTTGATCGCTGCGGCGGCTTTGATGTTCGCGCCGATCGTTTTCGTTCATCCGATGCGCGTCGAAAGGATGCGTCTCTTGACCGCGGCGGCGACGGTTTTTTGGTGTCTTTGCGCGCTAGCCTCCGTCGTTGCAGGGCTCGCGCCCGGCCCATGGATCAAGGCCGGACTTCTGGCGACGGCGCTTTACTTTTTCAGCTTGCCGCTGTGGCGCCATTCCTTTTGGGCCGAAGATTGAACTCCTGGGCGGGTCGGCTTGCCGCTTGCGCACAAATCTTGCTATAGCGCATCGCGTCGCCGCGTGGTTTCGCCGGCGCGGCCTCGTGGCGGAGTGGCTACGCAGAGGACTGCAAATCCTTGCACCCCGGTTCGATTCCGGGCGAGGCCTCCATTTTTGCTTTAAGTGAAAGATTCGCGGGCAGGGTCGCCCGTAAAAAGGGCGAATCACGAGCTGATGAGCACACCGGCTTCTCTCGATCCATCGGCCATCCGCCGACAGCGCATGGTTGAAAGTCAATTGCGCCCCTCGGGGGTGAACGACTTGGCCCTTCTTTCGGCCTTTGGCGAAACGCCGCGCGAGGCCTTCGTCGAACCCGCCTATGCTTCGCTGGCCTATTTCGACCACGATGTTCCCGCGCTCAAAGGCGGCGGGCGGGCTCTGCTCGCGCCGACGATTCTTGCGCGCCTGATCCAGGCGGCCAGGCCGCGCCCGCGCGAACGGGCGCTCGATGTGGCCGGCGGGTCCGGTTACAGCGCCTCAATCCTCGCGCGGCTTGGGGCCCATGTCGTCGCCTTGGAGACGGCGGAGAGCGCCAAGGGAGCAAGCGACCTCCTCGCCGGTCAAGCCGACGTCGAGCCGATTGTCGGCGATTTGGCTTTGGGGGCGCCAGCCAAGGCCCCGTTCGACGTGATCGTCGTCAATGGCGCTTTCGAAATCCTGCCCGCGCAATTAGTCAACCAGTTGGCCGAGGCCGGACGCCTCGTCGGGATCGACGCGTCCTTTCCGGCGCCCAAGGCGGTTTTGATCGAAAGGGCGGGCGGTTCGACGAGCAGGCGCGCGCTTTTTGACGCTTACGCGCCGCGGCTCGAGGCCTTTCGTCGACCCGCCCAATTCGCGTTTTAAGCCTCGTCGATCGGATAACATTAAGTGTCGCAAATTTGCGACGCTTGTCGAGATTTGTGGATGTTCACGGAGTTCGGGGCGCCGGGGGCTGGCTGCCGGCGATTTATTTCCTATGTTGCGAATCTGGCCACGCGTTAGACCTGATCCGATGCGGCGGGTTGTGCATTTTGCGTCGGTGAATTCTGGCGTTGTTTTTGGAGACGTCCTCACAAGGGCGCGCGGCCGAAAATAGGGCCGGAAAAAAATGGGGCGTTGATGGCGGTGCGGCAAGTCTGGTGCGCTGCGTTTGGTGGTCGGCGCTTGGGGAAGCCGATCGCGGCGGCGTTGTCGATTGCGGCGGCGTTGACTTGCGCGCCGGCGAGCGCCGAGACGATAGGCGGAGCGCTCGCCAAAGCCTATCTCAGCAATCCCGACATCAATCAGCAGCGCGCGGCCGTGCGGGCGAGCGATGAAAACATCCCCAAGGCCAATGCCGGCTTTCTGCCCACCGTCAACGCACAGGCGACCTATGGCATTTCCTATACGCAGTTCGGCGCGCCGGTTGAGTCGATAGACTTGGGCGGCGGCGTGTCGATTCCTATCGGCGGCGGCACCGGCACGCAGCTCGCGCATCCGCGTGGCATCGCTGCGACCCTCAACCAGAATCTATGGAATGGCAACCGCACGATCAACGGCGTGCGCCAAGCCGAGTCGACGATGCTTGCGGCGCGCGAACAATTGCGCAACACGGAGCAGAACGTACTCCTTGACGCCGTCACCTTCTACATGAACGTCCTTCGCGATACGGCGATCCTCGATCTCAACCGCGCCAATGTCGATGTGTTGAGATCGCAGCTTCGCTATACCCAGGACCGTTTCAACGTCGGCGAGGTGACCAAGACCGACGTCGCCCAGGCGCAGGCGAGTCTCGCCGGCGCCGAGGCCCAGGCCTTGAGCGCGCAATCGACGCTGCAAACTTCGATCGCCAACTACCGGCGCACGATCGGCGACGAACCGAAGAACCTCGCTCCGGTCAGGCCGCTCGACAAGGTTCTGCCGAAGGCGCTGCCGGAAGCGATCGCGATCTCGCAGGTCGAGCATCCCGCCATCGTGGGCGCTTTGCACGGCGTCGACGCGGCGGAATTGAATGTGAAGATTTTTGAGGGCGCGCTGTTGCCGACCTTGAGCGTCCAGGCGCAAGTCGGCCAGCAATGGGACGCTCCCTCGCTCGCTGTGATACCCAATCATGTCTTCAACGCCACGGTGACGGGCCAACTGACCATCCCGATCTATCAGGGCGGCTCTGAATACGCCTCGACCCGTCAGGCCAAGGAACAGCTCAGCCAGCAGGAATTGCAGGCCGATCTGCAGCGCGACACGGTGCGTGCGGCGGTCGTCTCGGCCTGGTGGCTTTTCGCCGTCTCCCCCGCGGTCATCAAATCCTCGAAAGCGCAGGTGGACGCCGCCGCCGTTGCTTTGGCCGGCGTGCGCGAGGAGGCCAAGGTAGGGCAGCGCACCACGCTCGACGTGCTCAACGCGCAGCAGACGCTTTTGAACGCCCGCGTTCAGTTGGTGTCGGCGGAGCATGATCAAGTTGTGGCGTCTTTTGCCCTGTTGTCGGCGACTGGGCGTCTGTCGACCATCAATCTCGGCTATGCGGTCGCCCAATACGACCCCAGGGTTCATTTCAACCAGGTCAAGGACAAATGGATCGGGCTGCGCACCCCTGACGGCAAGTGAGCCAGCCGTGCGGACCTCGGTCGAATTGTAAGGAGGCCGCCGATCCGACAGGCGTCTTAAGAAGGAGACTCGCCGGATCGCGCGGACGCTGCAATACTAAGGACACATTTTCTGGCGAGAAGCGAAGGTTGGCCGCGACAATCGTGTGGACGCCTCCTTAGCGACTCAGCTAGGAATCTTGACGCGCCGCCAAACTCAATACGGTCCGGGGGGCGGGCGGGACCGAGAGAAAACGGCGCTAACGCTTGCGCCAAAAGGTTCAAGAGGCCATGAGCGCAAATCCATCTTACGATATCGACGCCTTGCAGCGCGCCCAACGCGCCTATGAGCCGTCGATGGAAGAAATCCTGGCCTCCATTCGCAATATCATCTCTGAAGAACGACCCGGGTTGGGCCAATTGCCAAATATTCCGGCGGGCTCGAAGGTTGCAAACCCGGATGCCGCGGCTTCCGCGCCGGTCGTCGACAATCAGGCGGCGCCCGAGCGGATCGAGCCGGCCGCCTCGCCGAGGGTGGTCTGGCCGAAGTCGGAAGCCGAGGGTGCGGCGGGGCCAACGCCCGCGCCGTCGTCGGCGCCTGTGATCCCCCGAGCGCTCGAAAATGGCGGCGCCGGCGCCATCGCGCCGGTTCAGCAAGGGCGGCTCATATCCCCTGAGGCGGACGCGGCGATCGCCCATTCGTTCGACGCCCTTTCGGTGAGCGTCGCCGTGCAGCATTCGAGCATTATCCAGGACACGGTGCGCGACATGCTCCGCCCGATGCTGAAAGCCTGGCTCGACGACCATCTGCCGACCATGGTCGAGAATCTCGTGCGCGCCGAGATCCAGCGCGTCGCTCGCGGCGGGCGCTGAAACGGCGCCCGTTTTTTCGGCCGCATAAGGCTCTTCGATCGCCGCGTTGACTTTGCCGCGCCGCTGAGGCTTTAAGCGCGAAGCGCGGCCTGCCTGCGCTCGCCCGGCCGACTCTCGAGCAATGCGCCTCAAGCGATTGCAAGACGGTAAGCGCCGCCCGCCGAAAAATATTGGACTCACCGATGATGGATAAGACTTTCGACCCCGCCGCCGTCGAGGGTCGCATTTCGGCGGCGTGGGAAGCGGCCGGCGCTTTTCGCGCCGGCAGGCCCGAGCGCACCGACGCCGAGCCCTTCTGCATCGTCATCCCGCCGCCCAACGTGACCGGCAGTCTGCATTTGGGCCATGCGCTCGACAACACGTTGCAGGACATCCTCTGCCGTTACTGGCGCATGAAGGGCAGGGACGTCTTGTGGCAGCCGGGCACCGACCACGCCGGCATTGCGACGCAGATGGTCGTCGAGCGCCAATTGATGGAGCGCCAGGAGCCGGGCCGCCGCGAACTCGGCCGCGACGAGTTTTTGAAGCGCGTCTGGGCCTGGAAGGCGGAATCGGGCGGCGCCATCGTCGGTCAGTTGAAGCGCCTCGGCGCCTCTTGCGACTGGAGCCGCGAGCGCTTCACCATGGACGAGGGCCTCTCCAAGGCTGTCGTCAAGGTTTTCGTCCAACTCTATCGCGACGGGCTCATCTACAAGGACAAGCGTCTCGTCAACTGGGACCCCAAGCTCCAGTCTGCGATTTCCGATCTCGAAGTCGAGCAGGTCGAATGCAGGGGCTCGTTCAAATGGTCCCGCGAGAACGGCTCGCCGCTCGATGCGGCGGCACTCGGCAAGGTCCTCGACCGGAACCCGAACGGACACTTGTACTATTTCGACTATCCGGTCGTCGACGGAGAAGGAAAGGAGACCGGCGAGAAGATCACGGTCGCGACGACGCGGCCGGAAACCATGCTCGGCGACACCGGCGTTGCGGTTCATCCGGACGATGAGCGCTACAAGCGCTTGCAGGGCGGGAGGGTCCGCCTGCCGCTGGTCGGGCGCCTGATCGCCGTCGTCGACGACGAATATTCCGATCCTGAAAAGGGGACGGGCGCGGTCAAGATCACCCCCGCGCATGATTTCAATGACTTCGAGGTCGGCAAGCGACATGAAGGCGAGGGCGTTCGACAGGTCAACATATTGAATGCGCAAGCCGGTCTTTTCCTCAAGGATAACGAGGCGTTCCTGGATCGCGCCGGCGACGAAGCGAAAGAAACCGCTGCGGCGCTGGACGGCCTCGACCGCTTCGAAGGCCGCAAGCGCGTCGTTGCGATGATGGCCGCCTGCCGGCGCCTCGAGAAGATCGAGCCGCATGCCCATATGGTCCCGCATGGCGACAGATCGAATGCGGTGATCGAGCCGTGGCTTACCGATCAGTGGTACGTCGACGCCAAGACCCTGGCCGGGCCTGCGCTGAAGGCGGTGCGCGAGGGCGAAACCCTGCTCACTCCGAAGAGCTGGGAGAAGACCTATTTCGACTGGCTGGAGAACATCCAGCCTTGGTGCGTTTCGCGCCAGCTCTGGTGGGGCCATCAGATACCGGCCTGGTATGGGCTTGACGGCGCGGTCTTCGTCGCGGAAACCGAAGAGGAGGCCGTTGGCGCCGCGCTCGCCGACGCGGTCGAGAAGCGCCTCCTCAGCGAGGAGGAGGCGACGGCCTTGATCGGCGACGCCGACCGGCTTTCAACGCTCGTCAAGCGCGATGAAGACGTCCTCGACACCTGGTTCTCTTCGGCTCTTTGGCCGTTTTCCACGCTCGGTTGGCCGGAGGAGACGCCCGAACTGAAGCGCTTCTATCCCAACAATGTCCTCGTCACCGGCTTCGACATTATCTTCTTCTGGGTCGCCCGCATGATGATGATGGGCTTGCACTTCATGGAAGAAGTGCCGTTTCCGACGGTTTATGTTCATGCCCTGGTGCGCGACGAGCGCGGGGCGAAAATGTCGAAGTCGAAAGGCAACGTCATCGATCCCCTGCACCTGATCGACCAATATGGGGCGGATGCACTGCGCTTCACCCTTGCCGCCATGGCGGCGCAAGGGCGCGATATCAAACTCGCTGAGGACCGAGTCAAAGGATATCGCAACTTCGTAACCAAGCTATGGAACGCTGCGCGCTTCGCAGAAATTAATGGCTGCGTGCGTGTGCCCGACTTCGATCCTAGGCGCGC